>APCU01000016.1 GCA_000347575.1 Candidatus Caldatribacterium saccharofermentans OP9-77CS
TGAGTGCTTCCTGGATGGCCGTGGCATTCCGGAAGGGAACAAGAATGCCTGTACCATCCTGGAGTGCTTCCCGAGCGGAGAGGTAGGGCGTGGAGATGACGATTTTTCCAAAGCGAAGGGCATAGGTGAGGGTACCGCTTGTGACCTGTTCGGGGTTGAGATAAGGCGTGAGGTAGATGTCCGTTGCGGTGAGATACTGAACGAGTTCTTCCTGGGAGAGATACCGGTTCACAAAGCACACGTGGTCTTCAAGACCCAGGTTGTGAACTTTCTCTTCCAGAAGGGCCCGGTAAGATTCTCCCCGTCTTTTTCGCTCTTGGGGATGGGTTTCTCCGAGGATGAGGTAGAGGACATTGGGGAAACGGTGAACAACTCCAGGCAGGGCTTCGATGGCGTATTCGATGCCCTTTCCCGGACTGAGGAGGCCAAAGGTGGAGAGAACAGTTCTCCCCGAAAGCCCAAGGAGACTTTTTGCTCCCTCTTTGTCTTCAAGGATGTGGGAGGGTGCTCCGTGAGGAATGTAGAAAATTTTGTGGGGTGGAAGACCGTACACCTGTTCGAGAATGGGGATGGCCAGACGATTCATGCAAACGAAGGCGTCGACGTAGTGAGACATTTCCCGGATAATGGCGAGTTTCCCAGAGTCCGGGCGCGGGAGAACAGTGTGGAGAGTTACAACAGAGCTCTTTTTCAGATGCTTCAGGAAGGTAAGCACGAATTCCCCGTTTTCTCCACCGAAGATGCCGAATTCATGCTGGATGCTCACCACATCGGCAACGTCGCTGGCCATCTTTGCCGCCTTGATGTAGTCGAGCTCATGGTCCCTCCGCACCACAAAGAGCACTTCAGGAGGTCGTGCAGAAGTCTTTTCCCCTCCCTGTTCAATGGCAATGACTGCAGGCTGTGTGAGATTCCAGGAAGCAGCGGCAGAAGCAAGGTCCTGGGTAAAGGTGGCCAGGCCGCATTCTGTTGGGGGGTATGTTGAAAAATACAGGACCCTCTGATTGCAAGGGATGGACATTGTTCTCACCTCCCGTGAGTTTTCAGATTCTGCCGTACTTGTCCTCGTAGCGGACGATGTCCTCTTCGTCGAAAAAGCCAAAAGAAATTTCGAGGACTCTCACCGGGGCGCGGTGGGCCTGGAGGCGATGTTTTGTCCCTCGAGGGACAAAAAGCGTTGCAAGGTCTCCGAGCTGGTGTTTCTTTCCTTCGATTTCTGCCGTGGCTTCTCCGGAAAGCACAACCCACAGCTCGTCACGATGGCGGTGAGATTGCAGGCTCAGGGAAGCTCCAGGTTTCACCTCGAGGATCTTCACTGTGGTGGGCTCGTTGAGAGTGTACCGGATGAAACGTCCCCACGGTTTCTGGACTTCTTCAATACACGGTTCCCTTGTGTGCCGGCCGGTGTAACGGGAATGGTTTTGGACGGTCAGGTTTTGCATGGGAACCACCTCCGCACGAGGGTTTGAACGTTGCAAGCATTCTCTATTATAGTCAAAATATCAGGTTATGTCAAATGGGAGATAATTTCGCCCCGTGGCCTCCCTTCGGTCCTGCAGTTTCGAGGGAGAAGCACGTGGTGTTCTCCGCCAGGCGATTGACAGCGCCCGGAAAGTGCGGTACTTTTAAGGGCAAAATGTGGGAAACGAGGGGACAGGGGATGGATGGGAGTTTCTATATCACGACGCCAATCTACTACGTGAATGATGTTCCCCATATTGGGCATGCCTACACCACCTGCGCTGCCGACGTTCTGGCCCGTTTCCACCGCATGAGAGGGGAACGGGTGCTCTTCTCCACGGGAACCGACGAGCACGGGCAGAAAATCGCCAGGGCCGCTCAGGATGCCGGTCTTACTCCCCAGGAACTCGTGGACCGGGTAGTCCTCCGTTTCCAGGACCTCTGGAAACGGATGCACATCTCCCACGATGTGTTCATCAGGACAACCGACCCTGAACACGAGAGAACCGTTCAGTCGTTCTTCCTCCTCCTTAAGGAGAAGGGATACATCTACAAGGGTGAGTACGAGGGATGGTACTGTGTACCCTGTGAGACCTTCTGGACGGAAGCGCAGCTTGAGGGGCGCCTGGTGTGTCCTGATTGCGGCAGGCCCCTTGAGCGCCTGCGGGAGGAGAGCTATTTCTTCGCCCTCTCGAAATTTACCGAGCCTCTCCTGAGGTACCTTGACGAGCATCCCGACTTTGTGATGCCGGAGAGCCGCTTCAATGAAATCTACAGTTTCGTGAAGGGGGGCCTCAAAGACCAGAGCATTTCCCGTCTGGGGGTCCGGTGGGGGATTCCCGTTCCCGGAGACCCGAATCACACCATCTACGTCTGGTTCGATGCGCTCATCAACTACCTCACGGTGGTGGGGTTTGGGAGGGACAGGGAACTCTTTGAGACCTTCTGGCCTTCGGCCCACCACCTCGTGGGGAAGGACATCCTCCGGTTCCATGCTGTCCTCTGGCCCAGCATGCTCCTTGCGGCGGGGCTTCCTCTCCCCCGGCGGGTCTTCGCCCATGGCTGGTGGACGGTAGAAGGAGAGAAGATGTCCAAATCCAAGGGCAATGTGGTGGACCCCCTTGAGGTCATTGCCCGGTTTGGTGTNGATCGCTTCCGGTACTTCCTCATGCGGGAGGTGAGCTTTGGGCTGGATGGGGATTTTTCGGAGCGGGCGTTTGTGGAGCGGAGCAATGCGGACCTTTCGGATAACTTCGGGAACCTCATCCACCGGACGCTGAACATGGTCTGGAAGTACCGGAATGGCCGGGTGGCGAGACCTTCCCAGTATGAAGACCGGGAGTGGGAAGAGCTCCTTCAGGAGGTTCGAGAACGGTTCTTCACCTTTATGGACCGTTTTGCTTTCTCTCAGGCCCTCGGAGAGATCTGGCGTCTTGTGCACTTCGGCAACCGGTACCTCGACCAGAAGGCCCCCTGGCGGATGGCAAAGGATCCGGATCTTGGGGAGGAGCTCGATCGGGTACTGTATAGGCTTCTTGATTGCGGGAGGATACTTGGGGTGTTCTTGTTCCCCTTCATGCCGGAGACTGCAACGAGGCTTTTGCAGTACCTGGGGGTAGAAGAGATCCTGAGGGATCGCAATCCCCTGGCGTTGTGCGACTGGGGGAAGGGCCCGTCGGTGTTCTCTGTGGCGCAGCCTGAACCCCTGTTTCCTCGCCTGCAGGGGTAAGAGGAGGTTGGATGAAGTGCAATCTCAGGAAATCCACCTTGAAGATTTTCAAAAAATTGACCTTCGGGTTGGAGAAGTGGTGAGTGCCGAGCGGGTGGAAGGAACCCGGGCCCTCATGGTGCTTCGGGTGAACCTGGGGACGGAGGAGCGAACCCTGGTTGCCGGGCTGGCTCCATACTACTCAGTGGAGGAAATGGTAGGGAAGAAAGTTGTGGTGGTTACCAACCTTGAGCCCGCGGTCATCCGGGGGATTAAGTCCCAGGGAATGCTCCTTGCTGCCGATGACGGGCAGGGGAAGGTGAGCCTCGTCACCGTTGATCGGGACATCGCTCCGGGAAGCAGGGTGCGATGACCTTTTGGGTCGATATTCATGCCCACCTTGACGATGAGGCCTTCCGGGAGGATCTCCCCGAGGTACTGTCCCGTGCCCGGAGAGTGGGAGTGGCGTACATTGTCACTGCCGGGACTTCTCTTGAGTCTTCGAAAAAGGTCGTGGAGCTCATCCGGCTCTATCCTGGGGTTTACGGGTGTGTGGGGATACACCCTCAAGAGGTGAAGGGAGAGGTTGACCTTTTGCCTCTTGAGCGCCTTCTCAAAGAGGAAAGAATCCTTGCGGTGGGGGAGGTTGGCCTCGATTACTTCTGGGACACAACTTACAAAAAAGAGCAGAAAGTCGTTTTTGCCGCTCAGGTGGAACTCGCTGAGCAATACGGCCTTCCCCTTGTGGTACACTCCCGGAATGCAGAGGAGGACGTCTTCCGGATTCTCGCAAAAAAAGCCAGAAACGTCCCTGTAGTGTGGCACTGCTTCTCAGGAGATTCGGAATTCCTCAGGCGTGTCCTCTCCCGGGGATGGTACGTATCTTTTGGCGGTGTGGTGACCTATCCGAAGGCATTTCGTCTCCGGGAGGTGGCACGGATGGTTCCTCCTGAGCGTCTTTTCCTCGAGACCGATGCGCCTTATCTTGCGCCTCAACCAAAACGGGGCGCAAGAAACGAGCCGGCATTCCTCATTGAGACGGCCAGCTTTTTCGCCGCTCTTTTGGGGAAAAGCCCCGAGGACCTGAAGGCGCGTCTTTGGGAGAACTTCCTTCAGGTTTTCCTCAAAAATTCCCACCTGTAACTCCCTCTTTTTGGCATANTTCTTTATCACCCTCCTTGCGGGAGGTGATAGGGTGATCCGGGGAATTTACACTGCCCTTTCAGGGCTCAATCTCCACGAGATCAAGCAGGCTATCCTTGCCAACAACATTGCCAATATCGACACCCCGGGCTTTAAAAAGGGCATCTTCTCCATNGAGGGAGGNGGAATGGCGGAACTTTTCCGCTTTGTCCCTGGGGAGCATCCAGCCTTCGTGGGCNAACTNCCCCTTGTCGTGCAGCCCCAGGTGGAGTTCACCACCGATTTTTCCCAGGGCAGGCTGGAGATGACGGGGAATCCTCTGGATCTCGCCATCGAGGGTGAGGGGTTTTTCGTGGTGATGACCGGGGAAGGCGAAGCATACACCCGGGCCGGGAATTTCCTGCGGAGTGCCGATGGGAGGCTGGTGACTCCGGGGGGGTATCCCGTCCAGGGAGAGGGGGGCGATCTCGTACTTCCTCCGCAAGGAGAAGTGGTGGTGGATGAAGAGGGCAATGTCCGGGTGGGGGAAGAGGTGGTGGGGAAACTCCGGATTGTGCGGTTCGCTGATCCTGGCCTTCTGGAGAAACAGGGTGAGAACCTCTTCCGGGCGCCAGGAGGGGTGGTGCCCGAGGTGGCTCAGCGGTACACCGTCCGGCAGGGGTTTCTGGAGCGGTCCAACGTGGAGATTGTGGAAGCCATGGTGCGGATGATTGAGGCTCTCAGAGAGTACGAGCTCACCCAGCGGGCCGTGATGGCTCAGGATGAAACGCTGGAGAAAGCGGTGAATGACATCCCTCGTCTGGGATAGGAGGAGGAGAGCGGTGATTCGAGCGCTATGGACGGCGGCTACGGGGATGCAGGCTAAGCAACTCGACCTTGACGTGATTGCCAACAACCTCGCCAATGTCAACACCACGGGGTTCAAGAAGAGCCGGGTGGACTTCCAGGACCTCATGTACCAGGTTATCCGCTTCAAGGGGACTCCCACTTCTCCCGAGACCCAGGTTCCCTCAGGGATTGAGGTGGGTCTTGGAGTGCGACCGGCGGCCATTCAGAAGATTTTCTCCCAGGGTGATATCTACGAGACGGGGAATCCGCTGGATCTCGTGATCGAGGGGGATGGGTTCTTCCAGGTCCTTCTCCCCGACGGAACGGTGGCCTACACGAGAGACGGGTCCTTCAAGCTCGATGCTCAGGGAAGGATGGTCACAAACGATGGATTCCCTCTTGAGCCTCCTATCACCATTCCTCAGGAGGCTGAGTCCATCACCATTGCTCAGGACGGGACGGTCACGGTGAAGATGCCCGGGGAGACGGAACCTCAGGAAGTCGGAGTGATTGAGCTAGTTCGTTTCGTGAACCCCGCAGGACTCCTGAGTATTGGAAGGAACCTCTACGTGGCTACAGCAGCTTCAGGTGATCCTCAGGTGGGGACCCCGGGGTTTGGGGGTTTCGGGACGCTGGCTCAGGGGTTTCTCGAGACCTCCAATGTCCAGATTGTGGAGGAAATGGTCCGGATGATTTCTGCCCAGAGGGCTTACGAAATTAACGCCAAAGCGGTCACCACCGCTGATGAGATGATGAGCATCACCAACAATATGAAGAGGTGAGGCCGCTTGCGGCGATGGGCAGGGGCCTTTGCGCTTTTTGGTCTTCTGAGCGCGGTGTCTTCGGCCTTTGCGCTCACCCTTGAGGTGCGCCTCAGGGAGGAGGTTGTGGTCTTTCAGGAGGTTCTAACGCTGGGAGACGTGGCCGAGGTTTCCTACCCCGACCCCCAGTGGGAGAAAGTCCTGCGGGGCTTGAGCCTTGGAGTTTTACCCCCTCAGGGGGAACGGGTGGTTTCGCCCCAGGAAATCTACGCCCGGGTGGTGGGGCAGAGGGTCCCGGGTCTTGACTACATTTACTTCTCTGGGGCCAGCGTCTCTCGGGTGCGGCGAGGAGGAGTGCCGGTGGCCCGAGAGACTCTTGAAGACGAGATTCGCAGGGCTTTACAGGAACGTTTTCCTGAAGCCGAGCGGATTGAGGTGACCCTCCTTGAGGAGTCCGGGATAGTCCTCCCTACTCCGGAGTTTGCGGTGGTGCTCCCAAGGACCCTGAAACCCTGGGGAGTGCAGGGAGCAGATATCGTTGCAAGCGATGGGACGCAGAGAAAAACGGTGCGGTTTGCTCTTTCTGTCTACCGCCCTGTGGTTCGGGCCAGGAAAGACCTAACCGTTCACGAGACCATNNACCCGGAGGACGTCACCGTGAGCGTNGAGCCAGTGTCTTTTGCAACCGAAAAGGCCTGCACCGCCCTTGAAGAGGTTCTGGGGAAACCGGTGCGAAANACCATCAGAGCNGGGGATCCTGTTGTGCCCACCGCTTTGGGGAAGGACGTCCTTATTAAGCGAGGAGACCTCGTGACGATGGTGGCAGAATACGGGGGCATTGTGGTGACGACCACGGGGAAGGCCAGGGGGGAAGGGACCTTAGGAGATCGCATTGTTGTTGAGAATACCTCCTCCCGGAAGAGGGTGGAGGGCATCATTGTTGATGAGCGGACTGTGCGGGTGGTGGTCCAGTGAGGTGGCTTTTTGGTTTCTTTGTCGGTTTTTACCTGCTTTTGGGAGGTGTGGTCTTCGGAGAATCCCTCTGGCGAGATGATGGGTGGTTCTCAGAGCCTTACGTGGCGGAACGGGCCAGAAACGTCGGAGATGTGGTCACGGTGATCCTTGAGGAACAGACCAAGGGAACGGCCACAGCNTCATCCCAGGGNAGTAACGANACNCAGGTTGGGCTTCAAGCAGGCCAGGGAATCTTTGATTTTCTTCCCCCGGCGCAGCTCAACCACCAGAGTTCTCAAACAGGGAAGCGTTCGTACAGCCGGGGCGTCACCTTAAGTGGTGTCATCGCCTGCCGGGTTGTGGAGGTTCTCGAGAATGGTCACCTTCGCATNGCGGGCAAGAAAGAGATTTTCCTCAACAGGGAGCGGGAAACTCTGAGTATTGAGGGAACCATCGACCCCCGTTTGCTCTCGCCACAGAACACCATTTCTTCCACCCAGGTAATGGACGTGGTGATTCGTCTTGAAGGGACGCTCAAGCCCAAAAAGCGGGGTGGGCTTCTTGGGGTGCTCCAGGGACTTTTCGGTTCCATTCTTGACGTGCTCTTTTAGAGAGGAGAAGATGAGGCGGCTTTTTAGCGTTCTCATCAGCGTCTTCTGCGTTCTTCTGGCGTTGCCCCTCTGGGCAGAGGTGGTACGGATTAAGGATATCACCGACATCGAGGGCGTGCGGGGGAATCAACTCGTGGGGTACGGGCTGGTTGTGGGGCTCTCGGGCACCGGAGACAGCCAGAGCACCCTCTTCACCAACCAGGCCCTGGCGAACGTCCTGGCAAAGTTTGGTATCCCTGTGGACTCACAGCTTGTGCGTTCCCGGAACGTCGCTTCGGTTCTTGTGACCGCAGAGCTCCCCCCCTTTGTCCGGAATGGGGAGCGCATCGACTGCATCGTTTCTTCGCTGGGGGATGCCAAAAGCCTCCAGGGAGGAGTGTTACTCCTCACCCCGCTCAAAGGGGTGGACGGAAAGGTGTACGCGGTGGCCCAGGGGCCGGTTTCCATCGGAGGGTTCAACGTTGGTGGAGGAGGGGGAAACCAGGTACAGAGGAACCACCCCACGGTGGGCCGGATTCCCGGTGGAGCCATTGTGGAGCGGGCAGTGGAGACGAATTTCTTCAACGCTGCCCGGGGAACCCTCACGCTCCTTCTCCGAAACCCCGATTTTGTCACCGCCTCCCGTATCGCTCAGGCCATCAATGTGGAGCTTGGTGGTGACGCTGCCCGGGTTCTTGATGCCAACCGGGTGGAGGTGCGCATCCCCGAGCACTACCGGGACCGGGTGTCCCAGCTTGTGGCGCTTTTGGGGGAGATTCCGGTGACGCCTGATGCTCCGGCCCGGGTGGTGGTGAACGAGCGCACCGGGACCATCGTCATCGGGGGGAACGTGAGGATTCTCCCCGTGGCTTTAGCCCATGGGAACCTTACCGTAACCATCAGGACCCAGTACGAGGTGTCCCAGCCCCCACCGTTCTCGCCGGGGGAAACCGTGGTGGTGCCGGAAACGCAGGTCCAGGTAGAAGAGCAGGAGGCCCGTCTTTTCCGGGTGGAGTCAGGCAACACCATTGATGACCTCGTGCGGGTGCTCAACGCTTTGGGGGTGAGTCCGAGAGACCTCATCGCCATTCTCCAGGCCCTGAAAGAGGCAGGGGCGCTGCAGGGGGAACTCGTGATTCAGTGAGGGATAGGGTATGCGCGTTGAGGGGAAGTGCTCAGGACATTTGACAGGAGAGGAAAAATCGTTGAAAATGATGCAAAAGGCCTGCAGTGATTTCGAGGCCTTTTTCCTGGGGTTTGTGTTCAGGCGGGCGTTTGTGCCGGTGTTCTCTTCTTCGCTTTCAAGTCGGGAGGAGCTGTGGTTTCGGGAACTCTGGGTCGAGGAGGTGGCCAGAAGAGCGAGCGCCCAGGGAGGGGTGGGCCTGGGGAAGTTCCTTTTTGAGCGTCTCGTGAAAGAAGGGAAGTTCCGTGACCCTGGCAAAGTGTAAGCGGTGTGGGGCGATTTTCCAGAAGGTCATCGAGCGGGACCTCTGTCCGGCGTGTCTGGCCAAAGAAGAAGAGGAGTTCCAGAAGGTGAAGGAGTTCTTTCGCCGGCATCCCAAGGCGCGGCTTGAGGAGGTCAGCGAGGCCACTGGTGTGGAGAAGAAGGTGATTCTGGAGTTCGTGAAGGAGGGACGGCTGCAGGTTGCGTCTGAGGTGCAGCCTGTCCTTGAACTTTTCTGCGAGCGATGCGGCAGGCCAATTCTTGCGGGACGTCTCTGTGAGGAGTGTCGCCGGAAAGTCGCTCAGCTCATCCAGAGCGGTGAGAAGAAAAAACCCTCAGGGCCTGATTTCTACTTTAAAGATGCGCTGAAGAAAAAGAAGGAACAGGGCTAAAGAAAACTCAAAAGGCGTCGATATATAGGGGCAGAAGGGGAAGAAAAGAGGGGATGGAGCGTGAAGATTTCTGGGAATCAGGTGGAAAGCCTTCTCCAGGTGTACGTCGAGAGAGCCAGAGGACAGAAGCGAGGAGAGGTGCTCCGGGTATCTCCTCAGGGCGATTCCCTCGCTCTCTCTCTTGAGGCCCAGAGGATGAGCGTCCTGAAGGAACGCCTGCGGGAGATTCCTCCTGTCCGACAGGAGCTCGTGGCGGCTTTCCGGGAGCGCCTTGAGAAAGGTCAGTACCACCCAGGTGGTGTAGAGATTGCCCGGAAGATGCTCTACCGCGAAGCGGTGGATTTCATCGTGAGCGAGGGTGAACGTGTTGACCACTCAGCGTGAGTACTTCCTGCATCTTCTTGAGGGGTTCAAGAGGGAGCTTGGGCTCCAAGAGAGACTTCTTGAGATTGCCCGGAAGAAGCAGGCACTCCTCCTCAAAAACGACATTGAGGCCCTTGTGCCTCTTCTTGAGGAAGAAGGGGAACTGGTCTTCCAGACCTGTGCAGTGGAGAGGCGGTTAGGCAACATCTGGGAGGAGATGAAACGGCAGTTTTTCCCAGAAGAGCAGGAGATNAGCCTCTCGAGGGTTTTTGAGCTTGCCGATGCGGATCTCAAGGAGGAGTTCCATGCCCTTCAGGGGGAACTCTCCCGGGTGGTTCGGGAACTCCAGGAGCTCAACCGGCAGAATGCCCTGCTCATCGAGGATGTTCTGAACTACATCGATGTGGTGTTCTCTTTACTCCTCCGGGAGGCGGAGCGGCAGGAAGAAAAAAACAGCCCCTATTACGGACCCCCACGGGGTGAGAGGTTCAGGAGTAGCGTCCGTGGGATTCTCATTGACGGCGTTGTGTAGGGGGGAAGGGTATGCGCACTATCTTCCTTGGACTGGAAATTGCCCGAAAGGCGCTGCAGGCACACCAGGCGGCGATGAACGTCACAAGCCACAATATCGCCAACGCCAATACCCCAGGATATACCCGCCAGGTTCCTCACCTTTTGCAGGAGACTGTTCCTTTGAGTGGTCTTTTCGTTCCACCTCACCTCAAGAACATAGGTCTTGGGACCGACGTGGACGAAATCCGGAGAATGCGGGACAAATTCCTGGACCTGCAGATTCGCCAGGAATCCCGTACCGGAGCGTACTGGAACACGATAGACAAGGGGCTGGAACAGGTTGAGGTGATTTTCGGGGAACCGGGTGAGAGTGGTCTTTCCCAGATTTTTGACCGTTTCTGGAACACCTGGCAGGAACTGGCGAAATCTCCCGAGTCTCAGGCTTCCCGGGTCCTTGTGGCTGAGACCGGGAGTCTTCTTGCCCAGGCGCTGAATCACACCTACATGCAGCTTGAGGCCCAGAGGAGCGAACTCAACGAAGAGGTAGCCATAAAGGTCCAGGAGGTGAACAACTACATCCAGCAGATTTACGACCTCAACCAGCAGATTGTCCGGGTGGCCCCAGCAGGAGGCAACATCAACGACTACAAAGACCAGCTTGATGTTCTCATTGAGAATCTCTCGAAGGTTCTCAGCGTCCAGGTCAAAGAGAACCAGAACGGGACCTACACCATCGTGCTCCAGGGGAGGATTCTTGTGAACGACCGGGAGCGGAGTTTCCTCAGTCTCTCCCCGAACGCCCCGGGAATGTACGAGGTCTTTCTGGAGAACGGCCCTCGGGTGGACTTTACGTACCAGAACGGAGAGCTTAAGGCAATTCTCGACCTTCGGGATGTCATTGTCCCGAAGTACCAGGAGGCCTTGGATATCCTGGCCATGGGTCTCCGGGATGCGGTGGACACGGTACACCGGATGGGCTTTACCCTTGAGGAACCACCTCAAAGAGGTGGGGACTTCTTCATCGGAAGCGGGGCGAAAGACCTTGCGGTGAACCCGGAGATCCTTGAAAACCCGGAAAAGATTGCGGCCTCCCTGAGTGGTGCTCCAGGGGATGGGGAAAACGCCCTGGCCATTGCCCAGCTGAGAGGTAGACCTGTGGTCAGTGGGTCCACCCCGGACGACTTCTACCGGGGGATTGTTTCCCGTCTGGGAGTGGAACGGGAGGAGGCCCAGCGCATCGCCAAAAATCAGGAGCTTCTTGTGCAGCAGCTTGAGAACCGCCGGGAGTCGATTTCGGGGGTGTCTCTTGATGAGGAGATGACCAACCTCATCCGGTACCAGTATGCGTACCAGGCGGCTTCCCTTCTTGTGCGCACCATCGATGAAATGCTCGACACCTTAGTGAACAGGATCAGGTAGAGGTGAGAGGATGCGGGTTACCCACCGGATGATCACCGACCAGGTCATGGCGAATCTGTACAATATTACAGAGAGGCTCCTCCGGGTGCAGGATATGCTCTCTTCGGGCAAAACCCTCCGCCGTCCCTCGGATGACCCGGTGAAGCTCAACCACGTGCTCCTTCTGCGCACATCTATCCGGAAGCTCGAGCAGTACACCGCAAACGTTGAGGACGGACTGAGCTGGCTCAACCTCACCGACACAAGTCTCGACCAGGCCACCAGCGTCCTCCAGAAGGTACGGACGCTGGCTGTTCAGGGGGCGAACGGAACACTCACTCCTGAAGACCGCGCCATGATCGCCACCGAGGTGGAGAAGTACCTTGAGGAGCTCGTGGGAATCGGCAATACCGCCTATGCTGGCAGGTACATCTTTTCCGGAACCGAAACCCTCACCACGCCCTTTGTTCTTGCCGGTGGCCGCCTTACGTATCAGGGGAACGGAGCATCCATCCAGAGGGAAATCAGCGAGGGAGTGGTGGTGGCGATTGGGGTACCTGGGGATGGCCTCTTCTTCCGGGGGTTTGAGGTCCAGAGTAACGAAGGCATAACACTGACAGTGGGGGAACGCTTTGCCGTAAACGGTGTGGAAATCGAAATCGATGGCACCATGACGACCCTTGAGGACCTCGTTCGCCGCATCAACGAGGATCCGGCCCTCAAAGAAGAGGTGTACGCCTTCACCGATGGCAAGCGACTTTTCCTGCGTTCCCGGACGGAAACCCCCATCGACCTTGTGGATGTCTCGGGTACGTTCCTTCAGGACTCGGGGATGCTTGATCCGGCGAACTCTCGGGAGGCCTGGGGGATTCTCAAGGTGGTCCGGGACCTTGCGGAGCATCTTCGAGAGAACCGGGTAGACCTTGTTTCTGGGGAGGACCTGGAGAAACTGGACCAGGCTCTGGATCTCCTCTTGAAGGTCCGGGCGGAAGTCGGTGCCCGCACGCTTCGCCTGGAGAACGCCCTGGGTCGTTTCGAGGACTTCACCACGAATTTCAAAAAGCTCCTTTCCCTTGACGAGGACATCGACGTTGCCGAGGTTGTGGTGCAGCTTCAGGAGCATCAGAATGTGTACCAGATGGCTCTGGCAGCTGCGGCAAGACTCATGCAACCGACGCTCCTCGACTTTTTGCGGTGAGGGAAGCGCCTTGAAGGTGACCACGAGGTATTTCGGCGATATTGAGGTTGAGGAGAGCAAAATCCTCCTTTTCCCCTGGGGTATTCCCGGGTTTGAGCACCTCCACCGCTTTCTCCTCCTTGAGGATCGGGGATTTTTCTGGTTGCAGAGCGTGGACGACCCGGACATCGTCTTTGCCGTGTGTGACCCCTTTGTGTGTTTCCCGGGGTACGAGGTAGAAATTCCCTCTCCCGAGTGCGAAGCTCTGGGAATCACGAAAAGTGACGAGGTCATCGTTCTCGCCATCATGAGTGTCCGTTCTCCTCAGGAAATAGGTGTTAACCTTCTGGCCCCACTTGTGATAAACTGTACCTTGAAGATGGGGAAGCAAATCATCCTTGAGGATGAACGGTACACCCTGTATCACCCCCTCGTCCTCAAGGGGCAGGGAGCGGAAGTCAATGCTGGTCATCACCCGGAGGGTCAATGAGAGCATTCGCATCGGCGATACCATTGAGGTCAGGGTAGTCGCCATTGAACGGGGGAAGGTTCGTCTTGGGGTCCTTGCCCCAAAGGACGTCCCTATCTACCGGGAAGAACTCTACCGGTCTCTCGTGCAGAAGAACCGGGACGCTCTCTTCGCCTCCGAAGAGATGGTGCACACCCTCAAAGAGATTTTCCTCCCCCAGAATGCCCCGCGAACCTGAAGGAGGCTACTTTCATGCGCATTCAGAGAGTTTTCGGGCTTTTTGTCGTGCTCTTTGTGGTGGTATGTGTTCTTCCTGAAGCCGGAGCTCAGGAAGCACCGGCTTTTCGCCTTCCTGGTTTAGACGGAAAAGAATATGCCCTCGCCGACTTTCGGGGCCAGCCGGTCGTTCTGTCTTTTTTCACCACCTGGTGTCCGTACTGTGAGAGGGAACTGCCGCTTCTTGACAAGCTCTACCGCGAGTACCGGGAAAAGGCGTCCCTGCTTGTTCTTGGTATCGACCTGCAGGAGCCAGGGGAGAAGGTCAGACGTTTCGTGGAAGGTCTGGGTCTTTCCTTCCCCGTCCTTCTTGATGAGCGAGGAGAGACTGCCTTTTCGTACCGGATTTTTGGGCTTCCCACGCTCTTTTTCATCGATCCCCAGGGGAAGATTGCCGATGTGATTCTTGGGGGAAGCGATGAGGCCACCATCCGGAGGAAGCTCGACCGTATCCTGTGGTTCCGGGGTCTTCTGCTTCCTGAGGTTCGAAACCTCCTCGAAGTTCTCGACGGGGTGGTGCTTCTAGATCTCCGGGGGCATGGCACGAACCCCTTCCCCGAGAAGCCAGGTCTCCGTTATGAGGTCGCAAGAAGCGGGGATGACCTTTCCCACCTTGACCCCCAGGGCGTTTACGTTATTCTTGCAGCAACCAGCACCGAAGGGAAAGCCTTTGCCGCCTCCCTGGCGGCCAGAGGTTTCCGGCACGTGTACTACCTCCTGGTCGATGGTGCCAAAGAGTGACTCCAGGGGGGTACTGCTCTTTCTGGGTTCCCTTGCCCTTTTGGGGTTGCTTGTTGGGTACTTTTTTGTCATCCCCCACCCGGTGACCCTTCAGGAACCCCCCGTAGAGGAAAAGCGGACGACCATCTTCCTTGAGGAGGCCGAGGTGACGAAAGTCGGCGCAAGAGGCAGGGAGTGGACCCTCAGGGCCCCGCACATTGAGAAGCAGGGCGACACAGTGGTGCTGTCCTCGATTGTCGGAACGTTTTTTCGTGAAGGCACGCCGCTTTATGAAGTGCGGGCTCTGAGGGGGCGTGTTCTCCTTGGGACGCAGAGTGTGTTCCTCGAGGGTGTGGAGCTTCGCCATGTGACGACTGGGGAGCAGTTTTTCGGGCAAGCATTGAGCTGGCAGGGAGAGCGGGAAGAGTTCACGGTGGCGGGGGTGCGCTTTGTTGGTCGGGGAGTGAGGGCAGAGTGCAACGAGCTGGTTTATAATGTAGCGGAGAAGAAGGCGCACCTGCGGGGGNATGTTGTGGTGCGGCTGGAGATGGGAAAACCATGAAACGATGGCTTCTGGTTCTTGGATGTTTTGTCCTGGTCGTATTCGTTCTGGTTTGCGCGCTTTGGGGAGAAGAGGAAAATGTGCTCCTTGTGCGGACTCAGGAAGCAGAATACGACGAAAGAACAGGGAAAATCGTGGCCCACGAGGCCACCCTGCGCTGGAGGGATCTTGAGATTTTCTGCCCCACCCTCGAGGTGGACGTCAAGGCCCAGGAGGTCCGCTCAAGCGGTGATATCACTGCTCTCCTTGACGGTCTCACGGTTCGCATAGGTTCCCTCTTGTATTCCCGAGAGGCCAACGTCCTCCACGTCCTGAACCTTTCGGGGACCGGGAAGGACATGAGCTTTGGAGCCCGGGAGGGACTTTTCGATTTCCCTCAGGGTGTGGCGGTGTTCACCGGGAATCCTGTACTCACTTTCCAGGGTTTTCAGGTGACTTTTTCCCGAGCAGAGTACCATTTCGCTGAGAAGATCTGGCAGGGGCAGGAGGCAGTGATCCGGCGGGAGGGATGGTGGGGGAGCGCGAAGCAGGCGCGATACACCGAGGGGACCAGTTTCCTGATCCTTGAAGGAGGAGCAGAGCTTGAGCGGGAGGGCAACCGCCTTCGAGGGGAACGCATCACGGTCAACCTCGATACCCTTCAGGTGAAGGTGGAGGGCAACGTGGAGATTTTCCTTGTCCCTCCCAAGGAAGGGATGCAATGAAGCGAAACTGGAGTGTCCTCTCCGGTCGGCGCCTGACGAAAGAGTACAGCAGGAAGCGGGTGGTGAACGAAGTCGACATTACGGTTCACCGGGGGGAAATCGTGGGACTCCTTGGCCCCAATGGCGCGGGGAAAACCACCACCTTCTATATGCTTGTCGGCCTTATCCGGCCCACAGGAGGACAGGTGTTCCTTGACGACCTTGAGCTCAACCACTTCCCCATGTATCTCCGGTCCCGTATGGGTATTGGGTACCTCCCGCAGGAACCCTCAGTCTTTCGCCGGCTCACGGTTCAGGAAAATCTTGATCTTGTCCTGGAAATGCAGGGGCTTTCCCGAAAAGAAGTGGTACAGCGGAGGAATGAGCTCCTTGAGGAGTTTGGCATTGCGCATCTTGCGAAATCGATGGCCAACCTCCTCTCAGGCGGCGAGCGAAGACGTTTGGAAATTGCCAGAGCTCTGGCTACTTCCCCTTCCTTCATCCTCCTTGACGAGCCCTTCACAGGCATCGACCCCATAGCCGTGGAGGACATTCAGAACATTGTGCGGGGGCTGGCTGGAAGAGGCATTGGTGTTCTCATTACTGACCATGCCGTTCGGGAAACGCTGGCCATTACCGATCGGGCCTACATCATCTTTGAAGGGAAGATTCTGGTTTCGGGAACGCCGAAAGAAATCATTGAATCGGAATTGAGCCGCCGGTACTATCTTGGAGAACGGTTCAACCTCTGAATATGCAAGTGCTTGACCGGTATGTACTCAAGCAGGTCAGTGGGTCGTTTCTCTTTGGGGTTTGCCTCTTTGTGGCCATCCTGAGCGCAGGAGATCTCCTCTTTCGCCTGGCCCGGATGTGGCTTCGAGAAGGCCTTCCAGGGGAGAAGGTTGTGGCCATTTTCTTCCTGAGCCTCCCGCAACTCCTCGTTTACGTCCTCCCCATGGCGCTGCTTCTGGGAGTGCTTCTTGTCACCGGAAGGATGGCTGCAGACAGTGAAATCATTGCCCTTCGGTCCTGCGGGGTGAGCCTTGCCCGGTTCTTCGCTCCCTTTTTCCTCTTTGCCCTGTGGGTGTGCGTGGGGACTATCCTTCTTCAGGAGGTCGCGCTTCCCCTTTCGGCGCTGAAATTGAAGGAAATCTGGTCCGGGAGGGGTTTCTTTTGGCCGGTGGAAGAACGAACGTTTTTCCGGGACGTCAGTGAGGAGGGGGTGGAACGCATCTTCTACGTCCGGGAGATAGACTCCCACCATGAGATCCTCCGGGGGGTCGTGGTCCAGGAGTACCAGAAGGAGAAACTCCGGCGCATCATCAATGCAACCCGGGCCCGAGTGGCTGACGGTCAGTGGGTTTTTGAAGATGGGGTATACTACGAGGTGAACGACCGCGGTGAGGTCGAGCGGGTCGTTCGTTTCGCCCGGGAAAGGGCAAAGACACAGGAAACCATTTCAGGCATCCTCAAGACCAGGAAAAGCCCCCAGGAGATGAGCTTTGCAGAACTCCGGGCCTACATCGCTCAGGAGAGAGCCCGCGGTCAGGCCACAGGACACCTTGAGGTTCTCCTCTGGCACAAGACCGCTATCCCCTTTGCGGCTCTGGTCTTTGCTCTTCTTGGTGTGGCGCTTGGGGTTGCCTCGCCCCGCTCAGGGAGGGCCCTGGGCATCGGGTTGAGTGTTCTCATCGTTTTCGGGTACTACGTCCTCTTCTCCATCATGAGTACCCTCGCCGAGGGGGGAGTACTCCCTCCTCCCCTTGGCACGTGGATACCGAATATCCTCGGAGGTCTCGGGGGGAGTATGCTCCTCTTGAGGCAGGATTCTGCGCAGTGAGGTGGGACAATGGGCACAGGTGGTTTCCTGCTCGTTCTGGTGCTTCTCCTTCTAAGCGGTGTCATTGCCTACGTGGGGGATTTCCTCGGCCGTCGTATTGGCAAACGGAAACTCTCGGTCCTCGCCCTCCGTCCCCGCTACACGGCGATTCTTGTGAGCGTCCTCACGGGGATTCTCATCTCCACGGTGACGCTCGCCATTCTGAGCCTGGCTTCAAAAGACGTGCGTACGGCGCTTTTTGGNATGGAGGAGCTGAAAGCNCAGCTTGANTCGCTGAACCGGGANNTTCTGGAGCGGAATGNCCAGCTTGAGCACATGCAGAAGACCCTCAAGATGTACGAGGGACAGGTTGCGGTGCTCTCGGAGAAAGAGAAGGAGCTCTCGATCTCCAAAGCCAGCCTCGAAGAACAGGTGAAGTCGCTTTCCCAGAGTGTTGCCGAGCTTGAGGAACAGCGGAAGACCCTCCAGGACGAAATCCAGTCCCTGCAAATGGAACTCACCCGCCTTCGGGCCAATCTCCTGGCGGTGCGGCAAGGAGAGATTGTCTTCCGGGATGAAGAGGAAATCCTGCGCGTGGTGGCCCCGCCAGGGATGACCCAGAAAGAAGCGGAGAACTTCCTCCTTGCCCTCATTCAGCGAGCAACGATCGTTGCCCAGGCGCGGGGAGCGGGGCAGGACCGGGAAGGGAGGGGGGTGGTGTTCGTCCAGGAAATGAACTTCCGGGAAGCGGTACAGAGGCTCTCTGGAGCAACACAAGGAGCATGTGGTGCGTCTTGTGGCTGCCCTCAATACCCTCCGGGGAGAACCGGTCGTTGCCCGCTTTGTGATTGATGAGAACCGGAAAATCTTCGCCCAGGGTGAGGTCATCCTGAGGAAGAGAATAGCACTGGAGCGGGGGAAAACCAGCCCTGACTTGGTGCTTGCAGAAGTACTTCGGGATCTCAACGTCCTGGGGGTGGAGAAAGGGGTTCTCCCTCAGGAGGGAAAGGTTGGGGTGATTTCGGCGATGAACCTGAGCGAGATACGCCAGGAGCTTGAGGAACGGGAAGGAACAGTGGTTCTTGAGGCGGTGGCTGAGGGAGACATCTTTGTGGCTGGCCCCATGAGGGTTTTCCTGAGGCTAAAGGAGGAGATTCCAGAGGGGAAGACTTCCCAAAGCAATGAGCGTCGTTGCGCAGATGATGCTTGAGGAGAGTTCGGTATCAAGTTCATACACCGAGGCGAAAACATAGGAACTCACCAGAGTCGGTGTGGCCGACTGGAGCACGAGGACCTTCGCATAAAGCGGAGGAAGGGGGAAGAGCTTCACAAGCCCTAAAGCCACAAGGGGAGAAGAAGAAGCTTGAGGAGGGCCGAGACGCCGAGGAGTGGCGCGTCTTTGGAGAGGCTTGCAGGAGAAAGGGAAAGGCCAATGGCCACCATAGTGAGAGGAACGGTGGCATCGGCCAGGCGGTTGATGACACCAAGGAGAAAGGGTGGCAGGGGAAGGCCGTTGAGGAGGAGTGCCAGGAGGAAGGCGTTGAAGGGAGGGAGCTTCAGGAATTCTGTGACGTTTTTCCCCGAAAATTTCCCCGTTTTCCCGAAAACGCAAAACGTTACCCCCAGGGTGTAGACTGAGAGGAAATTCCCGAGCTGGTCGTAGAAGATGGCTGCCGGTAACCCCTCTTCCCCAAGGAGGGCGAGGATGAACGGGTACCCCAGGAATGCGGTGTTGCCGAAAGCCGCACCCATGGCAAAACTCACCGCCCGCTTGGGGGGAAGGCGGAAGTACTTCGACCCTATGAGGAAGGCCAGAAGAAAAAGAGCACTGATGGCTGTGTAGGCCAGGGGTGGGATGCTCCACAGCCTCCGATCTAAGGCGGCTCCCTGGAGGGAACGGAAGACAAGACATGGGAAGGTCACGTAGAGGACGAAGCGATTGAGTAAAGGAGCAGTCTCTTTCGGGAAAACCCGGAGAATCCGCAGGAGAAACCCAAGGCCGATGAGGGCGAACATCAACCCAAGGACCTGGCCCATCGTGCTCTACCTTGTGGCTACGGGATTCTGGAGGATGCCGATACCCTCAACCTCCACTTCCACAATGTCCCCGGGGGCAAGTGGTCCAACGCCCTTTGGGGTTCCCGTGGCGATGACGTCCCCGGGAAGAAGGGTCATGATTTCCGAAATGAACACGATGAGCTCCTCCACCGGGAAAAGAAGCGTCCGGGTATTGCCCTCTTGCTTCAGGGTGCCATTCACAAAACACCGTACTGTGCAGTTTCCCGGGTCGAGCTCGTCTTCAATCCAGGGGCCAAGGGGGGCGAAGGTGTCAAAAGACTTTGAGCGTGTCCATTGCCCGTCTTTGGTCTGGAGATCCCGGGCTGTGACGTCGTTGAAGCAGGTGTAGCCGAGGATATAGTCCCGGACCTCACTTTTTTTCAGGCGGAAGGCCCGTCGTTTCATCACCACCGCAAGTTCTGCCTCATAGTCCACCCGGCTGGAACAGGGAGGAAGGAGAATCGGTTCTTTTGGCCCGATGACCGCCGTCTGGGGCTTCAGGAAAAGGATGGGGTTTTCAGGAACGCTCTGGCCAAGCTCAGCGATGTGGTCTTTGTAGTTGAGGCCCACGGCCACGATTTTGCTCGGTCGCACAGGGGGAAGGATCCAGAGATCCCTGAGGAAGAAGCGTGCTCCCCGTTCTGTTACCTTTCCAAAGGGAGAGGTGATTTCCTCGACCACGTCTCCCTCAAGGAGCTTTCCCCAGGAGGGCGTGCGTCGCTCAGGATGCAGAAAGCGAAGGATTTTCACGGCTCATCCGCTCCTTCAGATAGAGTTGTTCCTTAAAATGCGCAAGGAAGGGAATCTTCACGGTACAGATTTTCCGCAAAAACTGCACAACCTGTGGCAGGGCATGCCATCCCCGGTACACCTCAAGGTACGCCGAGATGAGCAGTCGACGAAGCTCCCCGGGCTTTAAGGTATCGAGCCTCACCACAGGGTGGGCACCGTCAAAGAGCGACCAGCTGAAGTGGAGAATGCGGTTTTCCCTCTGGAGCTCCTCAAAAAGCGCTGTTCCGGGGAAAGGCGTGAGGAGGGAGAACTGCACAATGTCTGGGCGGATTTTCCGGGCGAATTCAACGGTTTTCCGGATGGTAGCCTTCGTTTCCCGGAGGCTTCCGAGGATGAACGACCCCCAGCTTCTTACTCCGTACTTGCGGAGGATTTCCAGGGCTTTCCTGGCTACCTCCTGGGTGAGCTGCTTCCCGTAGTCTTCGAGAATGGCCCGCTCAGCACTCTCAAGGCCAAGGTACACCATGCGGAGCCCGGCTTTGGCCATCTTTTTCACCAGGGACTCATTGCGGACGATGGTATCCGCCCGGGAGAAGCACCACCACCAGAGCTTCAAACGTCGCCGCTCAATCTCTTCGCAAAGGCGCTCCACCCGTTCAGGCTGCAGGGTGAAGTTGTCGTCCACAAAGGCCACGGCCCGGAATCCCCAGTCGAAGTAGAGGATTTCAAGCTCCCGGAGGATGTTCTCTGGGGAACGGGCCCGCCATTTCCTCCCCGAGAAGTGGGAGGAAGCGCAGAACTTGCAGGCAAAGGGACATCCACGACTCGTCAGGACGTTCACCAGGGGTTCTCCCTCAAGCTGGGTCATCCAGTATTTGGAGAGTTGTAAAAGATCCCGGGCCGGGAAGGGCAAAGCATCGAGATCCTGAGGTGGCAAAGAAGCGGGCGTGCGGAAGATTGTTCCCTCCCGCAGGAAGGAAACTCCCGGGANGTTCTCCGGGGGTATTCCCCGCTCCAGGGCTTCAAGGAGTTTCACAAAGATTTCCTCTCCCTCCCCCCGCACAACATAGTCCACCACGCCACTTCTTAAGGCCTCTTCATCCCTGAAGGTGACATGGTACCCACCCATGACCACCAACCGACCTTCGTCTTTGGCTTTCCGGGCTATCCGGAGGGCTTCGGGAAAGGTGCTCGTGGTCGCCGTGATGCCCACAAGGTCACACCGCTTGAGTTCTTCCTCAAAGCGCTTTGCATCCTCAACCTGGAGGTCCACAATGGCGACCTCGTGGTGGGTACGGCATGACGCCGCAAGGTACGCCAGACCAAGGGGTGGGAGTTTCAGGCCGATGAGGTCGTAGATTCCTGGAGATGGGGGCTGGACGAGGAGCACCCTCATCCTCTTTTCAGCTCCTCCATCTTCTCGATGATGGCCTCGCCCACTTCAAAGGTTTTCGCCGCTTCCGGGTCGCTGGGATCGGGCTTCAGGTCATAGGTGACCTTTTTCCCCTCCCGGATGACGGCGGCTACAGCACGCTCAAGGAGGTCTGCTCTTTCTTCCTCTCCGAGATGGCGGAGCATCATGACTCCTGAGAGGATAGTGGCGATGGGATTCACCTTGTGGAGCCCTTTGTACTTCGGTGCACTCCCGTGGGTCGGTTCAAAAACCGCATAGTGGTCACCGATGTTTCCTCCTGGGGCCACTCCCAGTCCTCCGACGAGTCCAGCGGCAAGGTCGGAGACGATGTCTCCGTAGAGGTTCGGGAGCACAAGGACGTCGTAGAGTTCAGGCTTTTGGACAAGCTGCATGCACATGTTATCGACGATGCGGTCTTCAAATTCGATATCGGGGTAGTTTCTGGCCACTTCCCGGGCGACTTCAAGGAAGAGCCCGTCGGAGTACTTCATGATATTGGCCTTGTGGACTGCGGTGACCTTTCTGCGCCTGTGCTTTCGGGCGTACTCGAAGGCGAATCGCACGATGCGCTCCGCACCGAAGACCGAAATGGGTTTCACACTGATGCCAGAATCCGGACGGATTTTCCCCTTTCCCAGGCGCTCCACAGTGGCGATGAATTCCAGAGTCTCGGGTTTGCCCCGCTCGAACTCAATCCCAGCGTAGAGGTCCTCGGTGTTCTCCCGGATGACCACAAGGTCGATGTTCTCATAGCGGGAGCGGACACCCGGGTAGGTCTTACAGGGTCGGACGCAGGCGTAAAGGTCGAGCTCTTTCCGGAGCGCAACGTTCACACTCCGGAACCCTGTCCCCACAGGCGTGGTGATGGGGCCCTTCAGGGCGACACCGTTTCGCCTGATGGACTCAAGGACCTGTGGTGGAAGGGGAGTGCCGTACTTTTCGATGACCTCTGCACCGGCTTCCTGGATGTCCCATTCAATGGGCACGCCGGTGGCTTCGATAACCCTTTTTGCGACTTCGATGATTTCTGGTCCGGTTCCATCTCCCGGTATCAGCGTCACCCGGTACATGGCACAACCTCCTTTGTCTCCTTTGTAAGGGAATGTTAGCGAACTGCGGTGTGCTTTGCAAGTTCAGGAAAGCAGGACCTGTGTCAGCTCTGTCCGGGTGGTTTTAGTCCCTGGACTTGGTGAGGATTTGTTGCGATTTTGGTTGGTCGTTCAACCTGTTCCTGCGCACCTTGCAATCCAGCATTCGTTCCCTTCAAATACCTCATACGTCCATTGTCTGAGCTTTGTCGCTCTCCGTGAGCCCTGTACTTTCTGACCCTGCTGAGTCTTGAGGGATAATTGAGAAATACGTTAACCTTGTTTATACTTATGGTTAACTGAGCAATCCTTTTCCAAGGGGGAACTTGTGGTGTTTCCTGTTATCCAGAAGGCGCTGGAAATCGTTCTTTCCGGCGGTAATATTGGTCGGGAGGAAGCCCTTGAACTGTTTGACCTGCCACAAGAGGCCATGCTGGACCTGCTTGTAGCGGCCCACCGGATACGCCTGGCCTACAAGGGCAATGCCGTTGAGCTCTGCTCCATTGTCAACGCCAAATCTGGGCGTTGCACAGAGAATTGTGCCTTCTGCGCTCAGTCCACCCACTACCGCACGTCGGTGGTCGTCTACCCCCTTCTTCCTGCTGAAGAACTGATAAGGCGTGCCCGCAGTGCCGCAGCCAGTGGAGTCCACCGCTTCGGGATCGTCACTAGCGGCACCAGGATAAGCCGTCTAGAAGAGTGGCGGGAAATCCTTCGGGCAGTTGAGGTTATCGCTAAGGAAGGAAAAATTTGGCCCGACGCTTCCCTTGGCTTCCTCACGCCAGAACAGGCCAGAGAGTTACAGGAAGCCGGGCTTTGTATGTACCATCACAACTTGGAAACGGCGCCGAGTTTCTTTCGCCAAATCTGTACCACCCACGACATTGCCGAGGACATAGCTACCGTTGAGGTAGCTAAGGAAGCAGGGTTGAAGGTGTGTTGTGGAGGTATCCTGGGCATGGGGGAAACCCCGGCCCAAAGGGTGGAACTGGCCTTGCTCCTTCGCGAGCTGGATGTTGATTCTGTTCCCCTGAACTTTCTCAACCCCATTCCAGGTACCCCTCTGGAGCATCGACCCCTTATGGAACCCTGGGAAGCCCTGAAGAGCGTGGCGATCTTTCGTTTTATCCTTCCCGACAAGAACATCAGGCTCTGTGGCGGGAAAGAAAAAACCCTGCGACAGCTCCTGCCCCTGGGTCTTCTGGCGGGTGCCGACTCCCTCATGACCGGTAACTACCTCACTACCCGAGGTCGAGAATCCTCCCTGGATTTGGAAATGATCAGAGACCTTGGCCTCGTCATAACCCCGGCTTAGGAAAGTTATTGACCGCGTATCTTTAGGCTGGAGATAGTGCCAAGGATCACGTGGATATTTCATCTTTCGGTTTCCCATCGTTCCATGAGCTGACTCTGGGTCCAGAGTTCAACGGATGCTTGGTCAGACGTTGCTCCCTGAGGACCCCAGGAACAGAAGCTTCTTCCTCTCACCCTTGCTCGCGAAATCATCTGGGTCGAGGGAGGAGGAGTTGTCACCGGCGACATCCCGGTTCATGGGAGGATGACCCTCAAGGCCTTAGTCCAGAGCACGTCCTGGGTTCCTGTGACATGGGGTAGCCCCCTCTGGATACGTGAAGTTGGAGAAAACAGCCCGTGACGAAAGAGCTTAGGGAAAGAATCTTCCTCGCTCTGGGCTACTAAGCCAATGAGCGGTTGCTCGAAGAGTACCTTAAAAAGTCATGCTCTCTTTTCTCCTGCAGGTCCTCTTGAGAAGGCCCTGCTTGAGGAAGATTTCTTCCTTGGTATTGTGGATGGGCCAGTGCTTCAGTCTTTGAGAGCGGTAATTCAGAGCGCAGAGAACAGGAGGTTCCCCTCTTTCTCCCCCTTTATGCTCGTCACCTCCCGGGAAGACCTTGGCCTGGCGAGTCATTTCCTGTGGATTGTGGTGGATGAAGTCATCACCACTCCCATTGACCAGACAGAGCTGAAGGCCAGAGTGGAGAGTCTTTTAACCATACGACGGATCTCGTTGCGGCTTCATGTTCAGTACCAGCGCCTTTTTGACAACGTTTCCCTGGGTCTTTACCGGACCTCTCGGGATGGGGTGATTCGCGATGCCAATCCGGCAGTAGCACAAATCCTGGGTGTTGCAAGCACTGAGGAGACCATCGGACGGGGTGTCCTGGATTTCTATGTAGACCTTGGAGACCGCAAGGCCTGGCAGCGTCTGGTGGAGGAAAGGAGAGAGGCGACACCGTTTCGCTCTTGTCTGTGTTGTTGCAGTGGAGAGACCTTCTGGGTTTCCTCGGCGTCAGGAAGGTTACCGACGAGCAGGGGAACCTTCTGTGCTATGAGGGTAGCATGGGAGATGTGACCGAGCGCATTGTTGCCGAGGAGCGGCTTCAAGACGCTCTTGAACGGCTCAGGCGGAGCTTCGATGACCTTGTTATGGCTTTCTCAAAGGTCATTGAGGTGAAGGATCCGTACATTACGGGGCACCAGCGAAGGGTAGTCAAGCTTGCGGAGGGTATTGCTCGGGAAACGGGGTTTTCAGAAGAGAAGGTCCATGAAATCTTCACTGCTGGTCTTCTTCATGACATCGACAAGATTGCCGTTCCCAGAGAGATGCTAAAGTGGTGGAAGCCATGACCTATCACCGCCTGTACCGACCGGCTCTGGGACTGCGGGAAGCTTTGTGGGAAATCACCACCGGGCAGGGTGTGTTCTACGACAAAGCCGCAGTAGGGGCCTGTGTTCAGCTCTTCCGGGAGAGAAGGTTCGTCTTTGAGTTATTGAGGATTAAAACCTCCCTCTCCCCTCGAGCACCTCGGTGAAGGCTTCAAGGCGCGTGCGGAGCTGCTCCGGAGCGTTGTGTCGCCGGTCGAGGTGGTCACCGTCAAGGAGAAGTACCGGATACCCTGCCTCGAGGAGT
>APCU01000017.1 GCA_000347575.1 Candidatus Caldatribacterium saccharofermentans OP9-77CS
AGAGCAAGAGACCTCAGGAGAACGTGTAATTCCTCCTCAGGCAAAACCCTCCTCCACTCTGCTTCAAGCCAGGCAGGGAGGTCAATACCCCACTTTTCAGCCTGAGCACGATGGGCCGCAAGATCCCGTTCCACATTCCGCAGAACTGCATTGACGAGGGGGACAAAGGCGACCTGGCCAAAGGACCGCACCACTTCGACCCATTCGTGAACAACAGCGAAGGGAGGAACACGGGTGTGGAAAAGAAGCTGGAACATCCCTAACCGAAGGGCATTCTGAATCACAGGGGGAAGTCGTTCCCATTTTGGAAGGTACGTCCTGGCCAGGGTATCGAGCTTTTCCCGAAACTTCACCACTCCCCGCACAAGGCTCACCAGCAAATCTCGCTCGTGGGGGGAATACCTCAAAGAGCAGGCCGTGTAGGCCTGATCCAGGAAAGCAATCCGTCCCTCGTAGAGACGGATGAGAATGGACAGCGCGTCACGACGGTACCTGTCGACCAACCCTTACTCCCTGCTCTCCCGGAGAAGCAAGAGCCTCACAAGCTGTAAGGCAGCCATGGCAGTTGCAGCAACATAGGTCAGAGCTGCAGCGCTGAGCATCTGTCGTACCAGGGGTTTCTCCTCGGGGGCAATGAAGCCCAGGCGATCCAGAACTCCATAGGCCCTCCGGCTGGCGTCGAACTCCACGGGAAGGGTCACAAGCTGGAAAAGTACCGCAAGGCTGAAGAAAAGAATACCAAGATCCATCAGAGGCCGAAGGGCAAAGAGAAAGCCGAGGAAAAAGAGAGGAAGCGCGAGTTGGGACCCAAACCCGGCAACGGGGACAAGGACACTCCGAAGGGCAAAGGCAGAATACCCTTCACGCTTCTGCAGGACATGCCCCACTTCGTGGGCAACGATGGCAAGGTCAGCCACCGAGGTTCCCCGGGCAACAGACCGGGAAAGTCGCAGGGCCTCCCGGGAGGGATCGTAGTGGTCCGTCAAAGCCCCAGGGATTTCCTCAATCTTCACCCGAAGCCCAAGATGCTGCACGAGTTCCTCCGCAACCTGAAGACCGGAAAGACCCACCCGGGCTCTCTTCCGGGAAAGGAGAGCATAGGTCTGCGTCACCTTGGTGTGAGCATACAGGGCAAGAAGAAGCGCTGGAATGAGTATCAAAAAGGTCGGGTCAAGGAAGAACACTTCACCTCACCTCCTCACCCATTCTCTGACCCACGGACAAGCGATACCCGCACACGAATTCCCATGAAGACATGACTCGCCTCCCCTCAGGCTGGAGCCTGCGAATGACCACTAAACCTTCTCCAGCGCACACCACAATACCTTTTTCTTTCTCTATACGATGAATAGTTCCGGGAGGACAAGGAGTTCCATTGTTCTCTTCCCAAAAGGCCTCAAGAATTTTCAGGCGTTTCCCGGCAAAAAAAGTATACGCCCCGGGAGAGGGGAAGAAGGCCCGAACCTGACGGACGATATACCATGCGGGACTTTCCCAGTTAATACGGGCTTTCTCCTTTTCCACCACCGGAGCATACGACGGCTCTCCTTCCTGGGGACAAGGCGTAATGCGNCCCTCCTTCCAGGCCGGGAGGACTTCCCGNAGGAGCTTCCCGCCCAGAGTTCCGAGCTTCTCAGTCAAGGAAGCATAGGTGTCCTCAGGCAGGACAGGGAGTGACTTCTGAGCAAGGATGGGTCCNGTATCAACNCCCTCGTCCATAAGCATGATGGTCACCCCTGTTACCTCTTCACCNTTGAGGAGCGCCCAGCGGATGGGGTCCGGACCCCGGTATTGAGGGAGGAGCGANGCGTGGACATTGATGCACCCAAGAGGTGGCAGGGAAAGGAGGTCTTTCTTCAGAATCTGCCCATACGCAGCAACCACGATAACGTCACATCGCAATGACCGCAAAAACTCCACAAAGTCGGGACGGTTAACCCGCTCAGGTTGCCATACTGGAAGTCCCAGGCGTTTCGCTTCGCAGCACACCGGAGGGGACACAGGGCGCAATCCACGCCCGGCCCTCCGGTCCGGGCGGGTGACAACCCCAAGGATTTCCAACTCTCCATCTCCAACGAGTTCCGTCAGCACCCTGACCGCAAAAGAAGACGTTCCCATGAAGACAACTCTCAACTTCAGGAGGCTCCCTCCCGGGCAATCCTTTTCAGTTTGCTGCTCAAAAGCAATCTCTTTGCCGGATGCAAACGATCTACAAAAAGAACACCATCGAGGTGGTCAATCTCGTGCTGGAAGATACGGGCAAGAAGACCACCGGCCTCGATTTCCACATCCTTTCCCCCAAGGTCAATCCCCCGCACCAGGACACGGGAAGCCCGCTCAACCTTTCCGTAGACCTCAGGAATGCTCAGACACCCTTCCTCGCCGACTTCCCGCTCCGCACTCATTGCGACAATTTCAGGATTGAGAACCACAAGGTCCTGTCTGGTTTCCGGGTGGAGGACAACGATGATGCGCAGAAGCGCCCCAACCTGGTTCCCGGCAAGGCCTATACCCGAAAACGCATGCATGGTTTCCCGCATGTCCTGTGCCAGAGCCACAATGTTCCCATCTATGCTGGTTACAGGCTGTGCTTTTTTACGAAGCAGAGGGCTTCCATACCTCTCAAGAACCCGAAGCGCCACTGGCCATTCCTCCTCAGGACAGAACAAACTCAAAAGACCACTGCATCCCCGACAAAGGGAAAATCTCCACACACACGTCAAAGGCTTCTGCAACGTCTTCCTCGGGATATCGAGCGACGAGTTCTGCGCTTTTTGCCCGTTCCCGCCGAGGCCGCACACTCGGGAAAGGCCCGAGGACCTGAATCCCCCGTGCTTCAAAGAGCTCCTTTGCATGGGAAAGAACCCGAAAGACGGCTTCCTTATTCCGGGAACGAACAACGAACCGAACAAGCCGCACGAAAGGAGGATACCGAAGAGACCTCCTTTTTTCAAGAGCATCAGCATAGAAAAGGGACCAGGGTTTCAGGAACTCTGGAAACCGTCTCAAGCTTTCCCGGCTCCCCTGAACAAGAACCTGGGCGTCCGGGGGGAGGAGACGCAATACCTTTTGCAGGCGGATGTACAGCTGTTCCCAGGCACCGATTTCCGGCAGAGATAGCCACTCATCGAGAGAATGCACCACGAAAAGGGAAACCCGGGGGAGAAGGTCTTCCCTCAAAAGAGCACTGGTGCCCACAAGAATTGAAGGGGCTGCAACCTTCCCCATCCATCCTTCCTCTTCGATTTCGGGGTCTACTCGCTCAGAAGGTACACCAGGAAAGGTTCGCTGTACCTCCTCAAAAACCCTCTCCACTCCCTGCCCCCACTCTCCCCACTGGATTCCCCCACACGACGGGCAGGTACTCTCAGGAATCAGGCGGAAGTGACAGAGGGGGCAGACAAGCAGCGCAAGATCCTTGTGATACCGCAGAGCAATACCACAGGAAGGGCAGGTATAGTAGAAACCACATTCCCGGCAACCCAGGGCCGTGGCGTACCCGGTTTTCTGCACCCATATGAGCACAATCCCCTTCCTTTCCACCACCGAGACAATAGCCCGTCGAACAGGCGGGAAAAGGGCGAAATTCCTCCACAAGCCTCTGGCGACAACTCCCTGAACGTTCCTTGTACCAGAAGACGGGATAACCCCTCCGGGTTTCACCTTTCCCTCCCTCCACCGGAAGTACACCCGCAGAGAAGGAAGAGCACACACGATGTGCAGGCATTCCCCAAAGTGATGTGCCCGCTCTTCCATAACCTCTCCAATATCGTAATGGGGCGCTCGATCGGCAACGTATCCCTTCTCCTCAGGATCAAAGAGCACAGAAAGGCCAAGACCCTGGCAGGGAAACACGAAGGCCGAAAGCCGAGTTCCCACCACAGCGTCGAAATCACCCTCGAGAATTCGCCAGAAAGCAACGACTCTCTCCTTGGGACGCAGACGACTGTCATAGCGGATGAGCGACATGGAGGGGAAGTGCTCTCTAAGGAAAGCGCAAAAAGCATCCACCTTTTGCAAATCGGGGAGAAGGAGAAGGGCCTTTTTCCCTTCTTCCCAGGCTTTCACTAAGATATCCCGAAGGAAGGCCTTCCGTTCCTCAAGACGAGGGATTTCCCAGAAAAAGCACTCCCCAGGGGTACGAGGAGAGTCTCCAATTTTCAGAAATTCTCTTTCCAGACGGAGAATGCCATCCTTGAGGAATCGCTCGAGGTCCTTGGTGGAGACACGGAATCGCTCGAGGAAAAGGAAGAGATTCATCCCCCGAGGTGGCAATACACCAAACCTTTTGCAGCACTCCTGGACGTTCTCCCCCGCAAAAACTCGAAATCCCAGGTACTTCCTGGCGGATTTCCCAAGAGGAGGAAAGAACGATGCCAGTACTTCCCCCAAGGGAGAGAGGTACAGGAGAGAAAGCCTTCGGGAAAACCCAAGAAGGGTAGAGGGAAAGGGAGGAAAAGGAAGCACCTCGCGAATTTCCTTGAGGCCCGGGAGTTCCTCGCCCCCCTCCTCCACCACCCATCCGGTCAGGATCTGACCGTGGAAATCCACTTCCACGGTGCTTCCAGGAAAGACCTTGTCCTGGAGATCCAGGGGAACAGCATAGGAGAAGGTCCGAAAAAGAGGTAGAGGAAGGGCAACCTGGACAATACGCCTCATGAGAGGAAGTGGGATACCAAGTGCTCAACAATCTTCTCCGCAACATCTACCTTCTCAAGAAGCGGAAACGCTACCTCATTCCCCTTCCGATCAACAATCCACACCCTGTTCGTTGAGGTAGCAAACCCGCTCTTCTGACCAACGAGGTTGGCAACAATCATGTCCAGGTTTTTCGCCACAAGTTTCCGCCTTGCTTCTTCAAGGACGTGGTCTGTCTCAGCACAAAACCCCACAAGAACCTTGTTCCCCTTCTCCTTCCCAACTTCTCCAAGAATATCGGGATTCGGAACAAGGGGAAGCACCAGGGGTTCATGACCTCGCTTGATTTTCGTAGGAGCGAAAGAGGCGGGGCGGAAATCGGAAACTGCGGCGCTCATCATAAGCACATCGCACCAGTCAAAAGACGCCAAAACTGCTTCCCGCAGCTCCAGCGCACTTTCCACCCTGGTGAGTTCTATTCCCGAGGGGGGACGAACGGAAAGTGCCCCGGAGATAAGCCTGACCTCTGCTCCCCATGCTCGACACGTGCTGGCCAGAGCACATCCCATAAGCCCGGTTGAGGGGTTAGAGAGAAAACGTACTGGGTCAATCCACTCCCGGGTGGCCCCTGCGGTGACCAGGACCCTCTTTCCCGCAAGAGACCGGGGAACATGGAGGGCACAGAAAACCTCTTCAACGAGCTCCTCAACTTCCGGTAACCGCCCTTCCCCTTCCTCCCCACAGGCCAGCCTTCCCGAAGCGGGAGGGACAATCCGTACACCCCGCTCCTGCAGAATCCTCAGGTTCTCCTGAACCACCGGGTTTCTCCACATACTGACATTCATTGCCGGCGCCAGAAGGACCTTTCTCGGTTCCACAAGGAGCAGCGTACTCAGGAGGTCATCAGCGATCCCGTGGGCCATCTTTCCAATGATATTGGCTGTTGCAGGGGCCACAAGAATCAGGTCATGGTTTCGAGGAAGGACAATATGCGCAAGGGATGCTCCTTCCTCAAAAGAATCCACGTATACCCTCTGGCCCGTTACTGCCTCAAAGGGCGCCTTGCCGACTATCTGGAGAGCATGCCGCGTCATACAGACGGTAACCAGAGCTCCTTTCTCTGCCAGATATCTTGCAAGACTCACAACCTTATAGGCCGCAATGCCCCCGGTGACCCCAAGAAGGATTCTCTTCCCCTGGAAGAAGGAGGAGGGATGGTAGGCGATCATTCTTCGGCAAACTCGAATTGAATTTTGTCCTCAAGGAATTCCTGGAGAGCAATAAAAAGCGGCTTATGAGGTTCTTTGAGCTCCACAAGGGGATGGGCACCCTCGTTCAGCTGTCGGATACGTCGTGCCACAACCAGCGAGAGAATATAAGCATTCCCTGCCTTCTTCACCAGGTCATCGATGGAGAACATCACAGCCCCTCACCTCTCTCGAATCCGGCAACGCTCGGCAATGATGATGGCGCAGAGTCGCTGTACAGCCTCCTCAAAGTCATCATTCACCACGAGGTAATTGTAATCCTTTATGTGCGCCATCTCAAGATTGGCATTGGTCATCCGGAGAAGGATTTCGTCCTCAGGATCTGTATTCCGCTTACGGAGCCGTTCCTCGAGCGCCCGAAGTGACGGGGGAGCGATGAAGATGAAAATCCCTTCCGGGCAACTCTTCTTTACCTGGAGCGCTCCTTGAACATCGATTTCCAGGATAACGTCAAACCCTTCCCGCCACCACTCCTCAATAGGACGGCGAGGAGTTCCGTAGTAGTTCCCGTGGACTTTCGCCCACTCAATGAACTCCCCCCGCTCTTTCATCTCTTCGAAGGCTTCAGGAGTCACAAAGTAATAGTCAACCCCCTCCACTTCTCCCGGACGGGGAGGGCGCGTGGTGCATGAGACAGAGTATTTCAGGCCACTGCAGCGGTTCATGACCTCCTTTCGAAGGGTGCTCTTCCCCACTCCTGAAGGCCCAGAGATAACAAAGAGGAGACCCGCCATCGCACCTACTCCACGTTGTGGACTTGTTCCCACATGCGCTCAAGAATTGCCTTGACATCCACCACAAGAGAGGAAATCTCCGCACAGGGAGACTTCGAGCCTATGGTGTTGATCTCACGATGCATTTCCTGAAGAAGGAACTCGAGTTCCCTCCCCAGAGGCCTGTCCTGGTGAAGGAGGCTTTTTGCCCTCTCCATATGGGCTTTTAGCCGAACAATTTCTTCATGGATATCGCTTCTTGTGACGTAGAAAAGAACCTCCTGGAGCAGGAGCTGCTGGTCCACTTTCTCCTGGGGAACGACCTCCTGAACCCGTCTGAGGAGCTTCTCATAGTAGTAATCCCGAACCGCGTTCGACTTATCCTCAATGGCAAGGACCTTTTCCTCTGCTTCGGCAAGCCGTCGCTCAAGATCTTCGCGGAGTCTCTCACCCTCCTGCTTTCGGTGTGCCAGAAAGGCCTGCAGAGCCTTTTCAAGAGTGGGGAGAAAGCGATCCCACTCCTCAACCCAAACTCCCGTGTCCTGCTTAAGCTCCACAAGGTCCCCAAGCTCGAGAAACCATTCCACCTTGGGCTCAAAAGGTAGGGCCAGGGTCTCCGAGAGCTTTCGAAGTGCCGCAAGGTAAGCCTGCGCCAGAGGAATGTTAACCTCGACCATCGAAGCCTCATCACGGGGCTCAAAATCAACCCGGAGCTCGACTTTCCCCCGGGACACATGCTGCCGAACAAGGGTGCTGATTTTTTCTTCCCAGAGCACGAGCTCTCTGGGGAGCCGCAAGGCCACTTCGAGAAACCGGTGGTTCACGCTCTTCACGTACACCCGGTAGGCGCCTAGAGCGCCCTCTCCTTCAGCATATCCGAACCCCGTCATGCTGCGCATTGGAGAAACTCCTTTACAAAAAGACAACTTGCCACTATATTATGGGAAACCACAATGCTCTGTCAATGAGAAACCATGAGGACCTTAGAAGGTCTTGCCCTGCGGAGACTCGTCCAAGAAGTCAAAGCTACTGCGAGTGGAGGGAAAATCCAGAGGGTAACCTTTCCCAGTGACTGGGAAATCAGTATTGACCTTGCCACATCCTGGGGACCGCGAGGGCTCCTCGTGAGTGCCCATCCAGAGCTCAGCGTTTTCGCCCTTTGCCCTTCCTTCGAAAAAGGGGAACCCCCAAAGACTGCCTGGCAGAAACTCCTCCACAAGTACCTCGTGGGAGGGAAAATCCTCTCCTTTGCCCAAGTTGGGTGGGACCGGGTGGTGGAGGTACTCATCTACAACCCCACCCTGTGGGAGAAGGAAACCGAATTCGTCCTTTTTCTTGAGCTCACCGGTCGGAATGTTAACCTGATTCTTGCCCGGAACGATCCGGAAAGGACGATTCTCGGAGCCCTTCGGCAGGTGACACCTGAAGAAAACCGCTGGCGGAGTATTCTCCCTGGAATTCCCTATACCCCTCCTCCAAGACAGAACAAACTCGACCCCCTCGAGTTTGCCAGAAATCCTTCCCTTCCCAGAGTGAATGACATCGCTCACTGGTGCCTGCGCAACCTCGACGGCTTTGGCCCCTTTCTCTCCAGTGCGGTGGCCGAGCTCTCCGAACGCTTAGAAGGCGGATTTCAGGAGGCCTTGAGGCAAGTCCTCAAACCCCTTGAGGAAGAAACGGGGACTTTTCTGGTTTTCCTCTCCGAAGAGGGGCAGCCCCTGGGTGTCTTCTGGGAAAATACCTCTCTCCTCTCTTCCCCCCACGTGTACTCCTTCTCCTCTCTCAACGAGGCCACCGCCTTTCTGCTTTTCACCTTCCGGGAGTATATTCTCGAGGAGACAGCAAGAAGACAGCAGAAAAAAAACCTCCGGGAAGACCTGGAATTCATCACCAGGGAAATCCAGAAAATTGACGCTCTCCTTCCCAGAGAAGAGGATATTGAACTCCTCCGCCTCAAAGGCGAACTCCTCAAAATCCTGCCACATCTTGAGGTCCTTGAGAGAACCAGCGAGGGCATACGAGTCCGAAATCCCCTTACCTCCTCTCCAGTCGAGGTTTTCATTGCCCTTTCTCCTGCCCTCTCCCCTGGGGAGAACATGCAGGAGTACTTTAAAAAATATCGAAAAATGAGAGAGCGGCTCGCAAGACTTCAAAAGAAACGGCAAGAGCTTGAGGCAAGGAAAGAGAGGATACTCGCCCTCCTTGAAAACCCTCAGGCTCTCGAGAGTACTGCGCAACCAAAGGAAGACCGGAAAGTTGCCACTGGTATCATCCGTTTCCGCACACCCTCGGGAAACGAAATATGGGTGGGGAAAAACGCATGGGCAAACCGCCTCCTCGTGCGCATGGCATCGCGGAACGATTACTGGTTCCATGTCCGGGACCTGCCGGGAGCCCATGTCATCCTCAAAGCTTTCCATCCCGAGACACTCCACGAGGACATCCTCAGAGCAGCCCAGGTAGCTGCGCACTTCTCGGCAGGGAAATTCGAGGGAAAGGTTGAAGTGGCCTGTACCCAGGTAAAGTACCTCCGGGCCCTTCCAGAAAAGGCCGGGGGGAAAATCCTCTATGAGCGAGAAGAAACCTTCCTTGTCGCCCCTTCCTGTCCCCAGGAGCTCACAAGAGTCTAAGCAATTGGAAATAGGAGCTCAAAAACCCCCTCATATCCTCGGGAAGAGCAGCAGCAAACACCATCCGCTTGCCTGAGACAGGATGCCGGAAAGCAAGGGTAAAGGCGTGAAGTGCGGGACGAGTGAAAAACTCTCCTGAGCGCTGACTCCCATACAGCACGTCTCCAGCAATAGGAGTACCCAGGGCGCTGAGATGTACCCGGATTTGATGCGTCCTACCGGTTCTGGGCTGCACAAGAAGGAGGGAAAAGCCTTCTCCTGAGACCAGGGGGATAATACGAGTTATGGCACTCTTTCCCCCGCTCTGCACCGCCATTCGCAGCGGGTTTCGTGTGTCCCGCCCGATGGGGAGGTGAATGGTGCATCCCTCTCTAAACTCCCCTTCTACAACGGCGAGATACGTTTTTTCGACTTCCCGGTTTTTAAAGGCCCGCACAAGCTCCACATAGGCCAGATCCGATTTTGCCACCACCATAACTCCTGAGGTATCCTTGTCCAGACGATGCACGATACCCGGGCGCAGCGGAGCACCATACCGAGCAAGAGGTACGCGAAGATACACCAGAGCGTTCACCAGGGTTCCTCGCTGGAAAGGAGAGACCGGATGCACAGTTACTCCGGGTCTTTTATTGAGCACAAGGATATGGTCGTCCTCGTAAAGGAAGTCAAGAGGGAGCTCCTCGGGAAGGACGAGAAGTTCACCCCCCTGGGGCCAGGTGATTTCCAGAAGGTCCCCGGGGCGCACCAGGGCACTGGGCTTTCTCAGAGGGGTTCTGTTACAGGAAACGTACCCTTCTTTCACCATGCGGGCGAGAAAGGCCCGGGAGAGGTGGGGAAAGTGCTCTCGAAGCCACACATCAACTCGTTTAAAGCCCTCATAAACCAGGATCTTTTCTTTCCTCACGATGGAGAAAACTCCAGACAATCCCTATAACGCCAGCAACAATAAAGATGTCAGCCACGTTGAACGTCGCCCAGAAAGATGGTTCGATGAAATCCACAACATACCCGCGCCACAGACGATCAATGAGGTTTCCCCAAGCCCCTGCGAGGTACAGAGACCCCCCAAGGAAGAACGGCAATGAACGAGAATGTCTTCTGGAAAAAAGGGCAAGGAGCAGGAAAACCGTAACGCCCACCGTCACCACAACGTGCTGGGGACGGTCCAAGAACTGCAGCCCAAAAGCACTGGCAAAATTTTTTCGAAGACGCAACTCAAGGACCCGGGAAATGACCGGAACGCTCACCCCTTGAAGACGCTCTTCAGCCCACCACTTCGTTATCTGATCGCAGAACACGCCCAAGAACCAGAGAAGAAAGAACGCTATCTTTCCCACTGCCCTACTTGCTCATCCTTCCTTCATCGTGCAAATCCTTTAGGGAGAAACGGACCACTTCAGGTGCCTCGTCTTTTTCCTGAGGCTCTTCCCTCTTCTCCTCTCGGAATTCCTCACTCAGGCTTTCTTTCTCAATACTCTCAATAAAGGTCTGCAAGAGGGACTTGAAACGAATCTGGAAAAGACGGTACCTCTCAAAGAGACCCCGGTATGCGGCTTCGATTTCCCGTTTCCGTTCCAGGGCTTCGTCGACAATCCTTTGTGCCCGGAGTTGAGCTTCTTTGACAATCATCTGCGACTCACGCTTGGCCAGTTCTTTTTCCACTTCGACCTGCTTTTTCCATTCCTCAAGCTGGAGTTGCATTTTCCGCAGGTACTCTTCTTGTTCGGAAAGCTTCCGACGAAGCTCGCGGTTCTCTTGAAGCATCTTTTCCTTCTCTTCAAGAAGGAGAGCAACCTGTGTCGCCACCTCTTCCAGAAATTCCCGGACTTCCTCCTCGTTGTATCCCCGGAAAGACCGGCTGAACTCCACTTCCACAATATCCTCAGGTCGTAGCGCCAATGCCCTCACCTCACCCCAAGGAAAGCTCCTGAGCCCTCTGATACGCCGCCTTTACTCCCTCCATAAGAATCCCACGAAAACCCGCTCGTTCAAGAACGGAAAGGCTGGCTATTGTCGTTCCCCCGGGAGACGCCACGAGATTCTTCAAAACTCCGGGGTGAAAACCCTTCTCCTTGAGAAGGAGTGCTGTCCCGAGAACCACCTGCGTGACAAGACGCAAACTCTTTTCCCAGGAAAGACCAGCCTGTACCCCTCCGTCCATCAATCCTTCAACAAAGAGCGCCACAATACCGGGACCGCTCCCACTCAAAGCGGTAAGCAGGTTTATTTCCTCCTCGTTTGTCTCAAAGACCCACCCCAGTGAAGCAAAGAGAAAAAGAAGCTCCTCCCGGTATGACTCGGGGATCTCAGGAGAAAAGACAACAGGAACAACTCCCTCTCCCACCTCCACACAGAGGTTTGGCATGATCCGGACAACGCCCACAGAGGGCGCGAGGTACTCCCGCAAATTCTGAAGAGGAACTCCAGCAACAACCGATACCAGAACTCCTTCCTGCCACGAAGAGAGAAGTCGAGCCGCTTCGGGAACATCTTTGGGCTTCACCGCAAAGAAGACGAATTTTGGGGAATAGAGAAGAGGGTGTTCCACCCACTCAACACCGCAGGAGGCTGCAAGGTTTTGAGCTCGTTCCGGCACGCGATCAAAGAGGAGAAAACGGTATTTCGTATGCCACTTGTCCCGGACAAGACCTCGAACAAGAGCACTCCCCATATTGCCACATCCAATAAACAGGATATTTTCCCTCATTCATGTCCTCCTCTCGCCGAAAATTGCCCTTCCCAGACGAATCATCGTTGCTCCTTCAAGAATGGCCAGATGGTAATCGTCGCTCATCCCCATGGAGAGTTCTGTCAGGAAGACCCCAGGGATATTCAGGGCGTTCACCATGTCTTTGAGCTCCCGGAGGCGTCGGAACACCCGACGGATGCTCTCCTCACTCTCCCCCAGGGGTCCGATGGTCATCAGCCCCACAATGCGCAGTTCTGACAAAGTGGCAATTGCCCTCACAAGTCCAGGGAGCTCTTCCTCTCGCACTCCCCCCTGGGTTTCCTTTCCTGTGAGATTTACCTCAAGAAGCACCGGATATCCACCCCGTCCAGCACTTCTCAGGCGATGACTCATCTCCTTCCCGAAATCTTCCCGGTCCAAGGAATGGACGCAGTGGAAGTGCTCGAGAATCTTTTTAATTTTATTCCGCTGAATACGACCAATGAAATGCCACTCCACATCCATCCCCGCAAAAACAGGCATCTTCTTCATTGCCTCCTGGACGCGGTTCTCACCGAAAATGCGTATCCCGCATGCCAGGGCTTCTGCCATGCACTCCGTATCCACACCCTTGGTCACGGCAACAATCTTCACTTCCTGAGGGTCTCTCCCAGCCTTTTCACAGGCGGCAGCAATGGTTTCCCGCACCCGTTCGATGTTCCGGCCCACAGAGTCCTTCATGTGACCGTCCCTCCCCATCCCTAAGAGCCCAAAGACGTACAACGCTCCAGGGTTTCAACCCTTCTCTCCAGGGAAGCCTCGGCCACTCATGCTCATCCCGCCCCAAGGCAGAAAGGATTCTCCGCCAGGAGGGAAGGGAAAGGAATCGTTCACCCTCAAGGAGTTCAGGAAGGCATCTTGCAAGCGCTCGATCCCCCCGGGCAAGGATGAGCTCCACCCATGCCCTGCGAGGGCTTTCTCCAGAAAAAGCAACCCGCATTTTTCGAAGCCCACGTTCGAAAACCTCCTTTTCCCTCTTCCAGCGCCCAAAGGACTCGGCCCTGCAATCCTCCAAAAACGTGTGGGGCTTGGGGATGAGGAAACTGTAGGAAACCCAGAGCCGAGAAGGAGAAGGAATAAGGCGAACAAGACGGGCCAGGAATTCAAGGTCGGCTTCAATGGATGTTGCGTCAGGCTTCCCAAGCATAAAGTAGAGCTTCACCCTGGCAAAACCTACCCTGAGGCATTCGAGAATCAGTTCCAGCCAGTCATCGTTGGAAAGCCCCTTCCCCAGAAAAAGTCGGAATGAAACGTCCCCAGTCTCTGGAGCAAGGGTGATGGTCTCAAGTCCTCCTTTGCGAAGGAGCTCCAGAAGGTCACTTCGCCCATAAAGGTCCTTCCCCACAAGGGACGAAAGCGTAAGCTTTTTCCCAGAACTCCGGAGGAAATGCACCACTTCAGGGAAAGCGGGATACCCCAGAACATCAGAACCCACAAATCCGACTTTCTCCGGTTGCCACTCCAGGACCTTACGAATCATGCTGAGGACGAGCTCCAAAGACCTCTGGCGGAAGGGTGCGTAAATGCAGCTTCCAGCGCAGAAACGACAGCGGTACCGGCAACCCCTGTTGAGTTCCACAAGAGCTGTGTTCCGGAAATACGCAAGGGGAGTGTAAATAAAGGTCCGCGTCTCGAAATCCTCGAGGTTCGCCCACTGACGGCACACAGGGAAAGGCACTCCATGGGACGTCTCGAAGGCCCGAAGGACACCTCCCTCATACACAGGGGTGTAGAACTCCGGGACATAAACCCCGGGAATACGGCTCAGGGCAAGCTTCACTTCCTTCCGAGTCGCTCCCCTTGCTCTCCAGAAAGCCCACACCGCGAGAATCTGAGGAAGAATGACTTCTGCCTCTCCAACAACTGCGACATCCACAAAGGGAGCCACAATCTCTGGATTCAGCATAACCAGTGGACCACCGACGAGGACAAGAGGGTCTTCTTCCTGTCGCTTCTCGACAAAGAGGGGAATGTGTGCCTGCTGCAGCATGAGAAGGAAAGGAAAGACATCGAGCTCAAAGGAAAGGGAAAAAGCAGCAAGATGAAACGCCCTCAGAGGCAAATGTGCAACAAGGGACCGGGAACCGGTGTCGCTGAAAAACCGATCCCCCCACCACCCTGAAGCCTCAGAAAGAATACGAAAAAGCGACTGGAAACCAAGATGTGCCATTCCGAGACTGTAAGCCCCAGGAAAACAGAGGGCAAGACCGTACTGTCCGCTTCGCGGAAGGGGAAGGCCCTGCTCATTTACCACAGCAATTCTACGGCTTTCTGGTTTTACGGAGAAAAGCTGGTGCATCAAGGTCCTCAGGAGGAAATGCCTCGGAGAATTCCGGGGGCTGGGTTTCTTCCATCTCCTGGGCATGGTCAAATCCCGTGGCAATAACCGTGATTTCGAGCTCGTCCTTGAGGTGGTCATCGATCACCGCGCCAAAGATGATATTCGCCCCTTCCGAAGCAGCACCGCTTATGACTTCAGCGACCTGACTCACTTCCCAGAGCGTGAGATTCGCTCCCCCCGTCACGTTGAAAAGAACCCCCTTGGCTCCACGGAAGGGAATCTCAAGAAGAGGGCTTTCCACAGCCATGCGGGCGGCTTCTCTCGCTTTGTGCTCCCCCGACGCTCTCCCCACTCCCATGAGGGACATCCCAGCGTTTTCAAGAACTGCCCGCACGTCAGCGAAGTCCAGGTTGATGATTCCCGGAACCGTGATGAGGTCAGCAATGCCCTTCACACCCTGAAGCAGAACATTATCCACAATGCGGAATGCCTCCTTAAGGGAGACCGAACTATCCACAACCTGGAGTAACCGGTCATTGGGAACAACAATAAGGGCATCGACGTTCTGCCGCAAAAGAGCAATACCCTCCTCAGCCTGACGCATCCTCTTCGGGCCCTCGAAAGAGAAAGGTTTTGTCACCACAGCAACGGTGAGAATGCCCAGCTCCTTGGCAATTCTCGCAACAACCGGTGCACCTCCTGTACCTGTTCCCCCTCCCATGCCTGCGGTGATAAAAACCATGTCGGCTCCCTCGAGAACTTCAAAAATTTTGTCCCGGTCTTCCTCTGCGGCCTTCCGTCCGATTTCAGGATTGGCCCCCGCCCCAAGCCCCCGGGTGAGCTTTGCCCCAATCTGGAGCTTCACATCCGCCAGGGAACGGCGCAGCACCTGCACATCGGTATTCACAGCTACAAAGGTCACACCTTTGAGCCCGGCCTCAACCATCCGGTTCACCGCGTTTCCGCCGCCCCCACCGACACCGATGACCTCTATCCTTACCTCTCCATTGGTCGATTGACTCCGCCGTAACGCCATTTTCCCCAACCCCCGTCCATTCCTCACTCCATCATAAAGTAGTCTCTGAGGCGTTCCACAAACCAGAATCTCGCACGATGCAAACCCTCAAAAAGGTTTGATCGCCTCTTCTGCACGGCTTCAAGAACAGCAAGCTGCAGAAGTCCACAGGCGGTGGAAAATATCGGGCTGGTGATGGCCTGCACCATGCCAACGTAATTCGTGCTTTCGGGATACCCCAGTCGAACAGGAACTTTCAAGAAGGACGAAGCAAATTCCGCAATACCATCAAGGAGCGCCGTGCCTCCGGTGAGCACTATGCCCCCCTGAAGGAATTTCCCCCATCCTGACGAGCGAAGTTCCTGGGCAAGAAGGGCAAAAATCTCCCGGACTCTCGCCTCGATGATCTCACAGGCATATTTCCGGCGCACCGCCTGGAGTGCCGCTCCTCCAAGGTTCCGCACTTCCACAACCTCGTCATCAGGAATGTGTCGGCTGAAAGCACAGCCATAGTGAACCTTTATCCGTTCCGCCTCATCCCGTGATGTGCGCAGACCAACGGCAAGGTCAGAGGTAATGTGTTCTCCCCCAACAGGGAGTACTTTGGAGAAGCGCGGGCTCCCTCCGTAGAACACTGTGACGTCCGTTGTCCCACCNCCAATGTCCACCAGAGCAACACCGATTTCCTTCTCAGTGGAGGAGAGCACGGCCAAGGCAGACGCGAGAGGCTGGAAAGCAATCCTCGTCACATCAATGCCCGCCTGCTGAAAGCTTTTCATGAAGTTGTGGAAGTGGTTTTCTTGAGCAAGAACGAGGTGGGTACGTACCCGAAGCTGCGTCGCCACCATGCCTACAGGATCAGCAACACCTTTCTGGTCGTCCACAATGAACTCCTGCGGGAGGAGATGCAGGACTTTTTGCGCTTTCAGGTCGACCTTGGTCTTGGTGCTTTCAATGACGTTCTCTGTATCCCTTTCAGTAATTTCCCGCCCTCCTCGCCCCAGAAAGAGTTCACCTTCGAGATTCAGAGAAACCACACAATCACCGGCCATACCGGCATAGACAACGTCAGGGGGAACCTGGGCAACTTCCAGGGCTGCAAAGAACGAGTCCCGGAGGGCCCGTGCCACTTTCCCGATATCGACGATGCGACCCTTCCGGATTCCCTGAGAGCTACTCAAACCGACCCCCAGAATTTCAAGAGCAGAGCCTCGCTTTCTCCCAATGAGTGTACAGATCTTGCTCGTGCCGACATCCACAGCCCCCACGGTAAGAGAGCTTCCTTGAGTCTTTGACCAAGCCTTCAAAAGCCCTCACCTTCACCCGGTGCAATCACCATGTCCTCCCCTGGACGGAGATCAAATCCCCGGACTCTCAGGGATTTTATCCGCACGTCCCGCAAGTAAGACCGGAGGAGTACGGCTTTTTTTCGAACGTTCGAGGCCCCCTCGCATTTTATAACTATACCATTTTGGAGCCGCAAAATAAACAGCCTCTCATTTACCGCCTCGATTTCACGAAGCGCCACGTCGAATTCCTTCTGCCACACTTCAACAAGGTCCAGAACCTCAGAGAGCAGTCCTCCCTCCTGGGAACGAAGCACCACCCGTATGAGCTCGTCCTCAGCAACCCCCACACAGGGCACCTTGACCCCTTCCCGATCGAGACAGAAGGGTGCTCCCTTCCCCTCAACCAGGATTTCAGGCCTGCGCTCCTCGATAACCACTCGAAGTTTGTGGGGGAAAACCCTTTCTACTCGAACCCACCGAATCTGGGGAATCTGTTGCAACCGCCGCTCGATTTCCCAGGATCGGACGGCGAAGATGTTCGTCCTTCCTTCTTCAATCTGGAGGAGTTTTCGAATACTTTCCTCCTTGAGGAACTGACACCCCACAACCTCCACAACATTCACGCGGAAAAGAGCGCTTCTGAAAAGAAGCGCAAAAACTCCGAAGGAGATGCAGCCCACAAGGAGGTAAAAAAAAAGATTTCAAAGAAGGCAAAGGTTCTTCTGGTCATCGCCAGAGTTCCACCTCGTTCTCAAGCCATATTCCCGTCCGGCGATAGACTTCCCTCCGAACCCACTCCATAAGGTACTCAACCTGCCAGGCTCGAGCTCCCCCAAGGTTCACGATGAAATTCGAATGCTTTGGAGATACCTGGGCCTGGCCAAGGCGAAGCCCTTTACAGCCGGCCTGCTCAATGAGACGGGCAGCGTACTCCCCAGGAGGGTTGCGGAAAACGCTTCCTGCCGAGGGCAACTCAAGAGGCTGGGAATTCTTCCGCAGAAGAGAGAAATATCGGACTTTTTCCTCGGCCTGCTTTCTCTCTTCCGGAAATAGCTGGAACACTACCTTAACAACAACCATGAACCCTTCTCTGAGATTCGACCCCCGGTAGGAAAAGGAAAGCTCGTCTCTCCCCCACCAGCGCATTTCTCCGTTTCTCTCCCGCACGAGCACCCGCTCAACAAGTTCTCCTATTTCTTTTCCAAAACACCCCGCATTGAGGACCACCGCACCCCCAACGGTTCCTGGAATTCCTGCAAGGAACTCACAGCCCCCAAGACCATGCTCCATGGCAAACTGCACCAAATGGCCCAGAATCACCCCTCCACCTGCCTCTACCTGTCCCCCAGAAAGAAGCGAGCACTCGGCAAGGCGGCCTCCAAGGCGGACCACAATCCCTCGAAAACCTCGATCGCTCACCAGGATGTTCGACCCTCTCCCCAGAACCCGCCAGGGAATCTCAAGCCGGTCACAATGGTCAAGAACCGTGGTGAGTTCTTCTTCACTCCTCGCCTCAACAAGGGCGAGGGCTTTTCCCCCAATACGCCAGGTCGTCAGTGCCCACATCTCGGGGCCTTTCAGCCACCAGATTCCAGAAAAAGAACGCAGTAACTCCTCCACTCTCTCCTCTATGCTGTGAGCATTGTTCCAACCTTCCATACGTCTCCCGCACCTATGGTGAGGATTGTGTCGCCCTCCCGAGCCATCCGGAGGCATACTGCTGCAGCTTCTTCAAAGGTTGAAGCAAGATGAACGTGGGGGAAACCTGAGTTCACAAGTACCCGAGCAACGAGCTCCGTCGAAACCCCCGGGATGGCTGGTTCTCCCGCAGAGTAAATTGGGAGCAGCACTACATAATCCGCGAGTTCCAGGGCTCTGGCCATCTCTCGATACAGCCTCTTCGTTCGGGTATACCGGTGAGGCTGAAAAACCACCACAACTCTCCCTGAGGTTTGCTCCCGGGCCGTCTGGAGAACCACTCTGATTTCCGTAGGGTGGTGGGCGTAGTCATCCACCACCATGGCACCGTTCACCGTCCCCAGGCGCTCGAACCTCCGCTTGACCCCTCGGAAAGCCTCCAAAGACCTGGCGATAACCCTTACTCCAATACCAAGTTCCATCCCCACAGCAATACAGGCCAGGGCGTTGCTCACATTGTGGCTTCCAGGAACGCGGAGCGAGAAAACAGCTACACGCCGGTTGTGACGAAAAACTTCAAAAGAGGATCCTCCCTCTCCCCTGGCAATGACGTTCCCCCGATACTGCACTCTGGGGTTCTCCATGCCATAGGTGATCAGGGAGGGGAAGCTCTGTGCTCCAAGGACATCCTGGATACCGGGATGGTCTCCACAGACTACCCGGAACCCGCCTTCCTTCACGTTCCCCAGAAAACGGGCAAAAGCCCTTTTCTCCTCCTCCATGCTCCCGTAGAACTCCACATGGTCATCCTCGATATTCGTCACTACCGCACAGAAGGGGCGAAGCTTGAGAAAGGAGCCATCACTTTCATCGGTCTCGGCAACGAAGAATTCTCCCTGTCCTGATTTCGCGTTCCCCCCAATGTCCTCAAGTTCTCCCCCCACAAGGACGGTGGGACTGAAACCTGCAACCTCAAGGAGAAGGGAAATCATGGACGTTGTGGTTGTCTTCCCGTGGGTTCCAGCCACGGCGATACCCTTTTTCGGGTTAAATAGGAGGGCCAGTATGTCCCCCCGGTGGAGCACCGGAAGTCCCCTCTCCCGGGCTGCCACAAGCTCCTCGTTCGAGAGAGGGATAGCTGAAGATACCACCACTGCCTCCACACCCTCAATCTGTTCCGGTCGATGACCAACAAAAACCTGTACACCTCGAGCCCGGAGGCGGCGCACGGCTTCATTCTCCACAAGGTCTGACCCGCTGACAATGTGTCCCCGTTCGTGGGCCAGAAGGGCAAGCCCACTCATGCCTGTTCCCCCAATGCCGATAAAATGCAGCCGCCGGGGGAGAACACTCCAACTTTCAGAACTCTCAGAAAAAACCCCGCTCAACATCCTTCCTCCCCTGGTAGATCAAGGATTTCCCGAGCAATGCAGGCAGCACTCTTTCGAAATTGCACACGTCGACTTTCGCTTTCCGGAAAACCCGAGGGCCTGTTGAGCAATCGCAGGAGCTCCCGTGCCAGAAGAGGCCCCCGGAGCTCTTCCTCAGAAAAGACCACGGCAAGGCCCTGTTTCACGAGCCACTGGGCATTATACCACTGGTGATTTTCCGTCGCCTCCCGGTAAGGCACAAGAATGCTGGGGATACCAAAGAAAAAAAGCTCCGTGACGGTGTTGGCCCCGGCCCGGCAAAAAGCAACATCTGCGGCAGCATAGGCCATTCCCATGGCATCCAAAAACGGAAACACGCGATAAGGAAAGGGCTGTTTTTCAGCGTATTCTGCGATCGGGGCAAAGTCTTCTACTCCGGTGATATGGACCACTTGGATCATCTCTTTGGGAAGAAAGTCAAGGGCTTCAAGGAAGACTCGATTCAGGAAGCTCGAACCCCGGCTCCCTCCAGCAACAAGAAGAGTTTTTCTCGATTTGGAAAGACCAAGAAGAGCACAGGCCTCCTCTTTTTTTCCTTCCCAGGCCACAACTTCCTCCCGAAGAGGATTCCCTGTCACTTCGACCCTCCCCCGAGTCCTCAGGTACTCCTTCGTCTCCTCAAAGGAGAGGAAAACCTTCCTCGCCCATCGAGCAACAACACGATTGGCAAGACCAGGATAGACATTCTGTTCGTGAAGGTAAATAGGAACACGAAGAATTTTTGCCCAAAGTCCTCCCAGAAGAGAGAGGTAGCTCCCCATGGCAAAGAACGCCTGGGGACGATACCAGAGAAAATACCAGCCCATGGCACAGAATCCCAGAAAGTTCTCTCCGAGCATTCGGAACATTTGCAGTCCAATGCGCCTGTTCCAACCCCGTGCCGAAACGTAGAGAACCGGAAAACCACGGGAAGCAACAACCCCGGCCTCAAGACCTCTCCGGGTACCGAGGAAGAATACCTTGTGGTCTCCAAGCTCTCTAAGCTTTTCCGCCACGCAAAGAGACGGGAACACATGGCCTCCCGTTCCCCCTGCAGCAATGAAAATCCTCACCTACTCCACCTTCCGCTTTCTCCTTCGAGCAACGTTGAAGAGAATCCCAATTTCTCCAAGTGTCACAAAAAGCGAAGAGCTCCCGTAACTCACAAGGGGTAGGGTAATGCCCGTCACCGGGAGAAATTTGAGCACTGCTCCCATGTTGATCAGCGCCTGGAAGAGAATGCTCGCCACAATTCCCATGCTGAGAAGCGCTTCGAATTCATTGTCGCTCTGCAGAGCGATACGCCATCCTCGCCAGAGGATGACGCCAAAGAGGACCACCACAAGCGCCGTTCCTACGAAACCAAGCTCTTCTCCAATGATAGCGTAAATAAAGTCAGTGTGCCGGTCGGGCAGAAAGAAAAACTTCTGGCGACTCTCCCCCAATCCCCTCCCCCACAGTCCCCCGGACCCCAAAGCAACAAGGGACTGGAGAATATGGAATCCCTTTCCCCGGGGGTCGCTCCAGGGGTTGAAGAAGGCTATAATGCGGTCCATCCAGTAATCCTTTCCGAAGAAGAGGAGGAAAAGCCCCAGGGGGGTAAGCACAGCGGCGACAAGGAAGAGATGGGTGATATTCCCCCCACCGAGGAAAATCATAACCAGAGCCAGAAAAAGCAGGAATAAAGCTGTACCGAGGTCCGGTTCAAGAAGAACGAGAAGACACATCGTCCCGACGAGGATGAGGAAAGGCACCACACCCCTCCAGAAGTCCCGCACCCTTTCCCTGTAGGTCACAAGCGCATCTGCCATGTAGAGGATAATGGCGAACTTCGCAAGCTCTGAAGGTTGAAAGTTCAGCGGTCCAAGGTCAATCCAGCGGTAGGCACCGCCTCCAGCCCGTCCTATTCCAGGAACAAAGACGAGAAGAAGCAGCAGGAAGACGAAAAGGAGGAATTTTTCGCTCATCTTCCGGAGGCGTTCCAGAGAAAGAAAAGTCGTCCCAAAGCATCCCAGCATCCCAAGGCCAAGGGCAAGGAGATGGCGTTTGAGGAAGAAAAAGACGTCTCCATAGGCGTAGAGCGCAGTAGTCATGCTGGCACTGAACACCATAAGGGACCCAAAAAGAGAAAGGATGAGAACGGCCCAGAAAAGCACCGGATCGACTTCCCACCACCACTGCACTTTCCAGAGCCGAGCCTCATACGCCTCAAGAAGGCTCCGGAAATGGACCTTCCTCCAGAGCATGGACAAGGGCTTTGAAATGTTCCCCTCGAACTTCAAAGTTCTCATAGGCATCCCAGCTCGTGCAGGCCGGAGAAAGCAACACGGTATCGCCCGGTTTTGCTTCCCGGCAGGCAATCTTCACCGCTTCTTCAAGAGACTCCACAGAAAACGACCGTACCCTGGGTGGCAAGAAGGCCTCAATGGTCTTCCGGGAAGCCCCATACACCACAACACATCTGATCTTTTCCAGAGCAAGGACCCCAGTGAGCTCGCTGAAATCGGCAAGCTTTGCTTTCCCCCCCAGGATAACGATTAAGGGACCAGGAAGTGCCTCAATAGCAACCCGCGTCGAGGAAGGCGTCGTGGACTTTGAATCATTGTAGTAGGTAACCCCATTCCACTCACCAACCCGCTCAAGACGGTGAGGCAGACCCTGGAAGGACCGTAATACCTCCTCAATGGTTTCCGGCTCCACTCCCAGGATTCTTGCCACCGCCACCGCCATGAGGATGTTCTCCCGGTTGTGATGTCCAGGAAGAGAACACCCTTCAAGAGAGAGAATCTTTCGGGGAGGTACGCCACCCTCAAAGACTGCGTCTCCCACAGCGCACAGACCTTCAAAGAGACGGACCCCAACCCCAAGCGGCATTACCCGGCCCCTTGCTGTGCGACACCACCGCGCCTGCCACAGGGGGCGGGACAACGGAAAAAGCGCCCAGTCCTGAGGGCGCTGGTTGAGGAATATGCGGCCTTTTGCCTGGAAGTATTCTTCCATGCTGGAGTGGTAGTCAAGGTGATTTGGATAGAGGTTGAGAATCCCCGCGATGGAGAAGCGAGCAGTGTACACCCGCTCAAGCTGGAAGCTGCTGAGCTCTACAACCCCAATCTCCGGGGGTTTTGAGAGAAGGACACTCTCAATGAGAGGAGTTCCAAGATTCCCCCCCACAAAGACATCCCACCCGGCTCTTCGAAGGATCTCCCCGACAAGGGAGACAGTGGTGCTCTTGCCACAGGAACCGGTAATCCCCACAAGAGGGAAGGAGATATACCGGGAAGCAAGCTCGATCTCGCTGATAACTGGAACTCTCTCCTCCTCAAAGCGACGAACCACAGGATGATCAGGGTGGACACCGGGACTCACCACGCATTCCTCCACCAAGGGGAGGATACTCTCGACTTCCCGGAGGGTGATGGGGGTTACCAGAGGGCTTCCGGAAAGCCAGTCAGGAAGATCCTTTTCCTTGAGCTTATCGTCAAACACAAAGACCCTCTCCCCCTGACTGAGGAAGAAACGAACCACCGCAAGTCCCGTCTTCCCAAGACCAATGACGCAATGCACCAAACTCACCTCCAAAAACCGATGGAGGCAAGAAGAACCCCCAGCGCCTGGACCATCCACAAACGAACAGTAACCCGTGCTTCTTTTTCTCCCCGCAGCTCAAAATGGTGGTGGAGTGGGCTCATGAGAAAAACCCTTCTCCCCAATACCCGGAAGCTCAGGACCTGAAGAATGACCGAGAGCGTGTCTATGACGAAAACGATTCCGGAAAAGACAAGAAGCAGCGAATGTCCGGAAGCCAGTGCCAGAATCCCCATGAGGGCCCCGATGGGCAAAGACCCCGAGTCCCCCAGAAAGATTTCAGCCGGCCAGCAGTTGAACCAGAGAAAGGCACAAAGTCCACCCACAAAAGCAAAAGCAAGTGCGGCGAAGGAAGGTCGGTGCAAAAGCTCCAGGAGAATTCCCCAGAAAAGAAGCGTGAGAATACCGCAACCTGCTGCAAGACCGTCCAGTCCATCAGCAATGTTAAAGGCATTACAGGACGCCACAATGAGCAGCACGCCGTAGAGGAAAAAAGAAGCCGGTGTGAGAGTAATCACCTTATTCGTGAAAGGAACAACCAAAGTAGGGGGAAAGAAAGCCCTTCCCCACCATACCACCCCACAGGCAAGGAGCACTTCAAGGACGAAGCGATATCGTGCCTTCCAGCCCCAGGGTTGCCCGAGAACGCTCTTCCAGTAATCGTCAAGGAACCCAAGGAGGAAAAAGCCAAAGAGCAGGAGAATATAGGGGAAGAGATCCGGTACCGGAGGCCAGAGAAACGCCGCAAGGAAGGCCACAGAGACCACAATGACCCCACCCATACTCGGCGTGTTTTCCTTGTGGAGGTGCATTGCCGGCCCCTCTTTCTTAATTTTCTGGCCAAGGGATTTTCGCCGTTGCCAGCGGATGAATACAGGGAAAAGAACCATCCCCAGAAGCCAGGAGAGAGCGATCCTCAACCCTCCGTGCACGACAGGCTCAATCACCAGGAGCACTCCTCCATTCCTCCGGCATCATCGCCTCAAGCTCCATGCCTCGGGAACCCTTGAGAAGGACCACCCATTGTTCCTGGGCAATCGCCAGAGATTCAAGAAAGGCCCTGCCTTCTTCAAAAGAAGCAAGAACCACGAACCGTCCCCGTTCGACCTCGCGGGCAAATTCCTTCTGGGCAATGCCCACAAAGTGAGGACCAAAAAGCAGGACCTGCCTGATTGGTGAAGCCTGAATACGTTCAAGAATTTCCCGGTGAGCTTCCTCAGCGAAATCCCCGAGTTCCAGCATGTCTCCCAAAACGAGATACGTCGAATACCCTTCCTGAGCAAATCGCGAAAGGAGATGCACCGCTTTCTGCATCGAGGGGGGATTGGCGTTGTAGGTATCATCGATCACCACGCCATTCCCCCA
>APCU01000018.1 GCA_000347575.1 Candidatus Caldatribacterium saccharofermentans OP9-77CS
GGCAATGTTCTTCTACAATGGATAGCGATATCATGTTTTTATTTTGTTATTACAAAGGAGGTGTGGTGGTGGATTACACTTGTCGAGACATTGCTAAAATGATTGACCATTCCCTCCTTCGACCCGATCTCACCGATGAGGACATTGTGAGGGGGTGTGAGATTGCCAGGAAGTACAACGTTGCCTCGGTGTGTTGTCGCCCTTCTGATGTAGCTCTGGCCAGAAAGCTCCTTGAGGGGAGCGAAGTCAAGGTTGGAGCTGTGGTTGGCTTTCCCCACGGTGCTCACAAGACAGAAACCAAGGTCTTCGAGGCGGAGCAGGCCATTCGCGATGGAGCAGAAGAACTCGACGTGGTTATCCATATTGGGAAACTCCGTTCCCGCGACTTTGAGTACGTGAAGCGAGACATCCAGGCAGTGGTCGAGGTTGCCCACCGGCACGGAGTCATTGTGAAGGTCATCCTTGAGAACTGCTACCTCACGGATGAATTGAAGCGCATCGGGTGCAGGCTCGCTGAAGAAGCGGGGGCTGACTTTGTCAAAACTTCCACAGGGTTTGGTCCTGGAGGCGCGACCATTGAGGACCTTATCCTGATGAGGCAGTCCGTTTCCCCAAAAGTCCAGGTCAAGGCGGCAGGGGGCGTTCGGGATCTCGATGCCGCTTTGAAGGTTCGGGAGGTGGGTGCCACGAGGTTTGGAGCAACGAGAACCGAAGAGATTATGGAGGAGTGCTACCGAAGAAAAGGAAAGGAAGAGTGCTGTTGAGTACAGCGAGAGGAGGCATTCCAGTGAAGAATCCATATTTCCCCCATCTTTTCTCTCCTATCGAGATTGGGAACTTTGTCGTTCCTAACCGGATTGTCCACGTACCTACAGATATCAGCTCGGCGAACGCCGACGGTTCGGTGAACGAGCGAGTTATCCGGTACCATGAGGAAATTGCCAAGGGGGGTTGCGGTTTCATCATTGTTGGCGCGACAACTCCCGACAAGGCAACAGGAAGACCCACTGTGACCTGCCTTGCAGCGGATGAAGATCCCATGATCCCCGGGCTTGCCCGTCTTGCCGAAGCAATGCACCGTCACGGAGCACGATGCGCTGTGCAGATCCAGCACCCCGGAAGGCAGGCAGCCTGGCCGAGGAAAGACCTTTTCTCTGCCACCGATATGGTAGTATCCCTTCCCGGTTCCGCGGGACACGAAATCGTCTACGCCGAGGAAGTTTCTAAGAAAGGGAAATCCATCCGGGCTATGACTATCGAGGAGATTTATGACCTCATTGAGAAGTTCGCTGAAGCTGCCTGGCGTGTTCAGCAGGCGGGTTTCGACGCCGTGGAACTTCACGGAGCCCATGGATATCTCATTGCCCAGTTCATGAGTCCCTATATTAACCGAAGGAACGACCGATTCGGTGGGAGTTTTATCAATCGGATGCGGTTTGTCCTTGAGATTATTGACCGCATCAAGCAGAAATGCGGGAAGAATTTCCCTATTGGTATTCGGTACTCTGGAGAGGAGTGGATCGAGGGTGGCAGGACTCTCGAAGAGAGCATTAAGATTGCCAAGCTGATGGAAGAAAACGGTGTGGCATTTCTTGACATCAGCGCTGGAACATTCGAGGTGCCTGGACCGACCATGGACCCCATGTACTACCCTCAGGGGTGGAACACCTATGCTGCCTGGGAAATCAAAAAACACGTTAAGATTCCCGTTATAACGAGCCATACTCTGCGAGACCCTGAGTACTGTGAGCGAATTCTCGCCGAAGGAAAGGCTGACATGGTTGGGCTTTCAAGGCAACTCATTGCAGACCCCTACTGGGCGAACAAAGCCAAGGAAGGAAAGGTGAAGGAAATCCGTAAGTGCATCTCGTGCCTTGTGGGGTGTTGGCAGGAGTCCCTCATGATTAAGCGGGAATGCCGCTGTACGATTAACCCTGCGATGGGCGATGAGCGCTTTATCGATCTTCCAAAGGCCAGGAAACCCCTTCGGGTTGCCGTCGTCGGTGGGGGTCCAGGAGGTCTTGAGGCGGCGAGAATTGCCACCCTGCGGGGTCATGAGGTCACGGTATTTGAGAAGACCGGAGAACTGGGAGGAGCAATACTCCTCTGTTGTACCGTTCCGGGGAAAACGAAAATGCGCTGGTATGCTGACTGGCTACGGGAACAAATCACGCAGCTTGGTGTTACTGTGCGTCTTCGGACCGAACCTACTGTTGAGGATTTGAGGGCTTTCGACGTTGTTCTCGTAGCCACTGGCAGTAAGGTTCTTCGTCCTGATATTCCGGGTGTTGATCTGCCCTTTGTGGTTTCTTTTGACGAGGTTCTCCGGTGCAAGGCCAGAGGGTGCGCGTACTACCCGGGTGATAGGCCCGAACCGCTGGAATGTGGAGAAACAGTGCTCATCTGGGGGGATCACTTCGGAGCGGCAGACACTGCAGAGAAACTCGGGTTTGAAGGGAAGAAGGTCTACATTGTTACCGAAAACCGGGAGTTTGCTTCCTGGATGGAACCGTGTCACCGGGATGTCATGGTGAAACGTTTTGCAGGAGGAAATGGTGAAGCCCTCACCCTTCGTCCTTATAAGCATCCGGTAACGGTCTTTACCCAGACAACGGTGCTTGAGATTCGTCCTGAAGGAGAGGTTGTGCTTCAGGACAGTGAATTTAGACGAAAGGTGGTCAAGGTCGACCAGGTTATCCTTGCCAGGGTTGTGCCCAACGATGCCTTCTACAGGCAGTGCCTTGAAGCAGGACTTCTTGTTGGGAAAATCGGCGATGCAAAGGAAGTTCGCAATCTCCGGGGAGCCGTTACTGATGGAGCCAACGCCGGTCTCCTCCTTGAGGAGGATGTCATACTCAATGGCAACCTTGCCCTGGTAGCTTCCCTGCCCACAGAGGTAAAGGGGCGGTGAGCATTTCCCGGTACTCCCTGGGATGATGGCTGAAAGAAGGTGGGTACGGTATACTTAGAAGGCGTACTCCTCCCTCCCTCCCGGGAGGGAAAGGAATTTTTGAACAACAGGAGGGTGGAGCAATGCCTGAGATTCTTGAAGAGAGTGGTATTCCACTGTATCAGCAGCTGAAGAATATCCTCAAAGGCCAGATTCTCAGCGGGGTACTGAAACCGGGGGACCGGATTCCTCCAGAGACCGAGTTGTGCGCGAAATACGGGGTGAGCCGGATCACAGTTCGACAGGCCATTCACAGCCTCGTGGAGGAGGGATTTCTCTACCGAAAACAGGGGAAAGGAACCTTCGTCACCTCTCCAAAACTTCGCCGGAGGTTGCCAAAGCTCTACAGCTTTACTGAAGACATGCTCGAGCTTGGCCTTCAGCCGAGTTCCCGGGTGCTTTCCTGCGAGGTGGTTGCTGCGGATGAAAAGATACGAGAAATCCTCCGACTCCCTGCGCAGGAGGAAAAGGTGAACCGGATTGTCCGGGTTCGCTGTGCCAACAACGAGCCGATTCTCCTTGAAACCACTGTTATTCCTCTGTATCTCTGTCCAGGACTTATCGAGGAAGACCTCGAGCGGGGGTCGCTCTATGCAGTGCTTCGAGAAAAGTATGGCCTTCTCCTCGACCACGCCTATGAAACCTATGAAGTTGGAAAGGTGAGAAAAGAGGAGGCGCAGCACCTTGAATGTCGCGTTGGCCTTCCGGCATTCATCATTGAGCGGGTTGCCTATCTCCGGAATGAGGTCCCTGTGGAATGGACGAAATCCGTGGCCCGGGGAGATCGCCTCCGCTTTACGGTTCTCCTTGTTGCCGATCAGGCTCAAATTCGCCGCCAGGTTGAAGTGTAGGAGGTTGGGAGACGATGGTGGCCAAGGCACTGTTTCTGGGAATTGACCTCGGGGGAACGAATACCAAAATCGCCCTTGTGGACAAGGACGGAGTGGTACTTGAGCGAAGCGTCATCCCCACGAGAGCTATGCGAAGCGCACAGGAAGTCCTTGATGACATCGCCCAGGAAGCACTCCAGCTTCGNCAAAGGTTCGAAGCCCGGGGGTTCAAGGTCTGGGCAGCGGGAATCGGTATACCGGGGCTCATTGACTGGAAAACCGGGGTGGGAATTCTTCTGCCGAACTTCCCTGGAAAGTGGCACGGTGTTCCGGTGAAGGAATGGCTGGAGAAACGCCTTGAGCTTCCCGTGGCAGTGATTAACGATGTTCGGGCAATTACCCTGGCAGAAAAACGATTTGGCGCAGGAAAAGCCGTCAACAGCATGGTCATGGTGGCCATCGGAACCGGCATCGGTGGGGGAGTTATCATCGACGGGGAGCTCTACATCGGAAAAGATGGAAGCGCTGGGGAATTCGGCCATATCACGGTGGAGCCCAATGGCATACGCTGTGGGTGTGGTAACCGGGGATGCCTTGAAGCGTACGCTTCGGGCCCAGCTATGGTGGCTCAGGCTCTGCGTGCTCTGGTGCAACAGAATGACACCCTGATTCGGGACCTTGTTGCCGATGACCTCACCCGGGTCACGCCAAAGGTCATTGCCGAGGCAGCACAGAAAGGAGACAGCGTGGCTCTGGAAATCATCGAACGGAGTGGGGCGTACATTGGACAGGCGCTCTCCTGTATCTGCGTGGTGGTGAACCCGGAGATGATCGTCATCGGTGGAGGTGTTGCCCAGGCGGGAGACTTCTTTTTGAGAGTATCCGCAAAGGCCTCCGGGAACGGCTTTTCATGGTTCCGGTTGACACCATTCAGTTCGTGCCCGCACAGCTTGGTCTTGATGCAGGGGTTATTGGGACGGCAACCTGGGCAAAGGAACGCCTGGAAAAGGGGGTTATAGGGTGAGAAGGACGCTGAAGGTTGGGGTTATTGGTACCGGGTTCATTGGTCCTGCCCATATCGAAGCAGCGCGACGAACCTTTCTTGCTGAAGTTGTGGCGCTTGCCGATATCAATGAAGACGTCGCTTGTCGTAAAGCGAACGACCTTGCGGTTGAGCTCTCCTTTGGGGATTATCAGGAACTGCTCCGGCAAGACCATATTGAGGTCGTGCATATCTGTACACCCAATCACCTCCATTACACCATGGCGAAGGAAGCTCTACTTGCTGGGAAACACGTGGTCTGCGAAAAGCCTCTGGCTATGAACCGGAGAGAAGCCGAAGAGCTTGTGGAGCTTGCCGAAAAAGTCGGAAGGGTTCACGCGGTGCACTTTAACGTCCGGTTTTACCCCCTGGTACGGGAGGCACGTTCCCTGGTAAGCCAGGGGAAGGTTGGGAAGATTTTTGCCATCCACGGTTCATATCTTCAGGACTGGCTCTTTTATGAGACGGACTATAACTGGCGTTTAGAACCCGAACTCAGTGGACCCTCAAGAGCAGTGGCGGATATCGGTTCTCACTGGCTGGATCTTGTAGAGTACATTTCGGGACAGCGAGTGGTGGAGGTTTTCGCTGATTTTGCCACCTTCCACAAGACCCGGAAGAAACCCCTGAAGCCTGTAGAGACATACGCCGGAAAAATTCTGAAACCCGAAGATTACGAAACCGTCCCCATTACCACTGAGGATTACGCCAGTGTGCTCTTGCATTTTGACGGTGGTGCCCATGGGGTGATGACCGTGAACCAGGTAGCAGCCGGGAGGAAGAACAGAATCACCTACGAGATCGATGGATCTCTCTGTGCGCTCTTTTGGGATTCCGAGCGACCGAATGAGCTTTGGATTGGGAGAAGGGATAAGGCCAACGAACTCCTCATGAAGGACCCGTCTTTAGTGAGCGAAGCCACGCGTCAGATCATCTCTTTCCCTGGAGGGCACAACGAGGGCTTCCCGGATACCTCGAAACACTTCTTCCGGGAGGTATACTCTGCAATCCTTGAGGCCCGGTCAAGAGAGGAATGGACCTTCCCCACCTTTGTGGATGGGTTACGGGAGGTCGTCCTGTGTGAAGCAATCCTTGAGAGTGCCCGAAAAGGCACGTGGGTTCAGGTACGGTAGGAGGGAAGGTCATGAAGCTGGGGTTTATGACCGCATGTTTGCCTGAGATGAACCTTGAAGAGCTCATTGCGTGGGCCAGCCGCAACGGCTTTCAAATGCTTGAGGTGGCTTGCTGGCCAAAGGTTTATGAAAAACGGAGGTATGCCGGAACTCAGCACATCGATGTTGCCAGTCTCACCGAGGAGGAGGCTGCCCGAATCCGGGAGCTCTTTGCCTCCCATGGGCTTGCGATTTCTTCGCTTGGGTACTACCCCAATAACCTCGATCCCAACCTCGAGAACCGCCGTTTCTACCACGAGCACCTTAAGAAGGTCATCAGAGCAGCGCAGATGCTCGGGGTACCGGTGGTTGGGACTTTCGTAGGTCGAGATCCGAAGATGAACGTGGAAGAGGCCCTTGAGGAATTCCGCAGGGTCTTCCCTGATCTTGTGAAATTTGCCGAGGACCACGGGGTGAAGCTTGCCATTGAGAACTGCCCTATGCTCTACACCCTGGACCGCTGGCCTGGAGGGACAAATCTCGCCACCACTCCCTATATCTGGGAGCGGATGTTCGAGGCCATTCCCTCTCCGTACTTTGGGTTGAACCTTGACCCCTCCCACCTCATCTGGCAGCAGATTGACTACGTCCGGGTGGTGTACGACTTCAAGGAGAAAATCTTCCATGTTCATGCCAAGGACACGAAAATCCTCTGGGACAAACTGTATGAGGTGGGGATTTTCGGCTTTGGCTGGTATGTGGACAAGGTAGCCGGAACAGGAGACATCGACTGGTCTGCCTTTTTGACGGCACTCCACGAGGTCGGGTATGACTACGTGGTGAGCATTGAGCACGAGGACCGGAGCTTCGAGAAGGACACCGAAAGCAAGCTCCGGGGGATTCTTTTAGCGAAAAAACTTCTTGAACCCTATATCGTGTGATGGTGGAGGATTTTCCAAAGACCAACCCTCCCTTACAAGGGGAGGGTTTATGTTTTTTGGGAAGAAAATTTTTTGACCTTACTTGACAAATGAAGGATTGCCCGATAAACTGTGAATAGTCGAAGAAGGTAAAGGAAGGGAGGTGGCAGCATGGAGAACAAAGAGGAACTTTGGCATGCTGAAACGGGTCACGAACAGTCCACTCCACTCCAGGAAACCGGGGAAGTGTCATTGCAAGAAGAAGTTGCAAAGCTCAGAGCAGCCCTTGAAGAGGAAAAGCAGAAAGTTCTTGAGAAAGAACAGTTGGCCAATGAGTACCTGAACGACCTCAAGCGTGTAAAGGCCGATTTCGACAACTTCAGGAAACGAGAAATGCTCTACAGGCAGCAGTTTGTGAAGACTGCCAATCGAGATTTGATTTTGAAGCTCCTTCCCGTTCTCGATGACCTTGAAAAGGCCCTTGTTGAGGGGCAGAAAAACGAAGTTCATGAAGCGTTCCTCCAGGGTGTGGAATTCATTTACCGGAAGTTCCTGGGGATTCTTGAAAAGGAGGGTGTTCGACCTATAGAGACGAAGGGTCAAAGGTTTGACCCCAAGTACCATGAGGCAGTGATAACAGTTTCCCTCCCTGATCGGGAGGATTTTGAGATTGTTGAAGAGATACGAAAGGGGTATCTCTACCACGATGAGGTCCTGCGCCCAGCGCAGGTCAAGGTAAACCGCATTTTACAGGACAGAATGGCCTGAAAGGAGGTTGAGGGAAATGCCCAAAGTCATTGGGATAGACCTTGGAACGACAAACTCAGTGGTTGCTTACCTTGAAGGTGGTCAGCCCGTCATCATCCCCAATAAGGAAGGATCTCGCTTGACACCGTCAGTTGTGGCATTCACCAAACAGGGTGAGATCCTGGTGGGGCAGCTGGCCAAGCGACAGGCAATCACAAATCCCAAGAATACTATTTTTTCCATCAAGCGGCTTATGGGTCGCCGTTACGACGACCCTGAAGTGGAAAAAGCCCGTCGTGTGCTCCCCTACGAGATCGTCCCCGGGAAACACGGTGAGGCTTGTGTCAAAGTGGGGGACCGGATCTACACTCCTCCGGAAATCTCGGCTATGATTCTCCGCAAACTCAAGGAAGACGCCGAAGAATACCTGGGGGAGAAAATCCAGGAGGCTGTTATCACCGTCCCAGCCTACTTCAACGATAGCCAGAGACAGGCCACCAAAGATGCAGGGAAAATTGCAGGACTTGATGTCAAGCGTATCATCAACGAACCCACTGCAGCAGCCCTGGCATATGGCCTTGGGAAGGGGAAGGAAGAAATCATCGCGGTGTACGACCTTGGAGGCGGAACGTTCGATATTTCCATCCTTGAAATTGGCGACGGAGTCTTTGAGGTTAAGGCGACCGCTGGGGATACATTCCTTGGTGGCGACGATTTCGACCGCCGACTCATGGACTATATCATCGAGGAGTTCCGCAAGGACACGGGGATTGACCTCCGGGGTGACCAGATGGCGCTTCAGCGCCTGAAGGAGGCTGCAGAAAAGGCAAAGTGCGAGCTCTCTACAGCGTTGCAGACAGAAATCAACCTTCCCTTTATCACCGCCGATGCCACCGGCCCAAAACATCTGGTCATGACCATTACCCGGGCAAAGCTCGAGCAGCTGACCATCGACCTCATTGAGCGAACTATTGGACCCTGTGAGCAGGCTATGCGTGACGCTGGTCTCAAACCCGAAGACATCGACGCGGTGATTCTTGTTGGTGGCATGACCCGGATGCCGAAAGTCCAGGAAATCGTGGAGAAAATCTTTAAGAGGGAGCCCCGTCGGGGTGTCAACCCTGACGAGGTCGTCGCTATGGGTGCAGCCATCCAGGCTGGCGTCCTCAAGGGGGAGGTGAAAGACGTTCTTCTCCTTGATGTCACACCTCTTTCCCTGGGTATTGAGACCCTTGGCGGCGTCTTTACGAAAATCATTGAGCGAAACACTACCATTCCGGTTTCGCGGAGTCAGATCTTCACCACTGCAGCAGATAACCAGACAACGGTGGAAATTCACGTACTCCAAGGTGAACGACCCATGGCGAAGGATAACTTCTCCCTCGGGAGGTTCCAGCTTACCGGGATTCCTCCGGCTCCACGGGGTGTACCACAGATTGAGGTGAAATTCGACATCGATGCTGACGGTATTCTCCACGTCTCGGCTAAGGACCTTGCAACGGGTAAGGAACAGGCCATCACCATCAAGGCATCAAGTGGCCTCACCAAAGAGGAGATCGAGCGGATGATCCGAGAAGCCGAACTCCATGCCGAAGAGGACCGTCGCAAGCGAGAAGAAGCAGAGCTCCGGAACCAGGCGGATAACCTCATCTATACGGTGGAGAAGACGCTCCGCGAATCGGGCGATCGGCTCTCAGCGAGTACAAGGTCCCGTGTCGAGAGCGCACTGAATGCCCTGAAGGAATCCCTGAAAGGCACTGATGTCGCAGACATCCGTCGGAAGATGGACGATCTCCAGTCAGCTTCGCACGTCATGGCTCAGGAACTCTACCAGAAGGCAGCCCAGGGTGGGTCTTCGAGCGGTTACTCCTCGGGAGGTAGCACTGCTGGAAGCACTCAGGATAACGTCGTGGATGCGGATTACCGGGTTGTGGATGATGAAGGAAAGTGACAAAAAAGAAAGCCCATATCCTCCGGGATATGGGCTTTCTTTTTTGTGGGAAGCGCTAAGGTGGGTGGGCAATGAAACGGGATTACTACGAGATTCTTGGAGTTGACCGAAACGCAACCCAGGAGGAGATTAAAAAGGCGTACCGTCGCCTGGCTCGCCAGTATCATCCCGACGTGAACCCTGGGGACAGGGAGGCAGCTGAGCGCTTCAAGGAGATTAACGAAGCCTACCAGGTCCTTTCCGACCCCGAGAAACGAGCTCTGTACGACCGCTTTGGGCACAGTGCTTTTGGAGGCGAGGCACAGGCGGGGTATGGTGATTTTGGGCCTGATTTTGAGATTTTCCGGGAGTTCACGGGTTTTGGGGATATCTTCGATTTCTTTTTCGGATCCGGAACGCAAACCCGGCGGAGGGAACGGACGGCACGGCCTGTCCGGGGTGAGGATGTTACGGTTGAGATTACACTGGAATTTGAGGAGGCCGCATTCGGTGCCGAAAGGGAGATATCTTTTCGGCGCCTGGAAGAGTGCCCTGACTGCCGGGGGATAGGAGGAAGGAGAAAGGTTTCCTGTGGCAATTGCCACGGTACAGGGGAAATACGCCATACTCAAACCTCTTTCTTTGGTTCCATTATTACGTCCCGTCCATGCCCGTACTGTCAGGGCAGGGGTTGGGTGGTGGAGGAGGCTTGCACCACCTGCCGGGGTCGGGGGAAAGTTCAAAGGGAACGAAAGATGAAGATCAAGGTTCCCCCTGGAGTGGATACGGGCTATCGCCTGCGGATCTCAGGAGAGGGAGGAGCAGGTGAGCATGGGGGTCCTCCAGGGGATCTCTACATCCTTGTGAAGGTGAAACCACATCGATTCCTGGAACGGAGGGGACAGGACCTCTACTATGACCTTGTCGTCACTTACGCTCAACTTGTCCTTGGGGATGAAGTTGAGGTTCCCACCTTGCAGGGGAGTGAAAGGATCCGCATTCCTCCCGGGACGGAAAGTGGAACGCTTTTGCGCCTTCGTGGGAGGGGCCTTCCTGATCCCCGGACAGGAACCCGGGGAGACCAGATTCTGCGAGTACGGTTGTATGTCCCCCGGGGGGTCAGTGGGGAACACCGAAGACTTCTGGAACGGCTTCTTGAGATCGAGCGTGGCGGTGTTCAGGAGGAGAACTCTGGAGAGAACCGTAAGGGGGGATTTTTTGACCGTCTGCGGGAGGCTTTCATTCACCCCGAGGAGTAGCGCCCATGGCTCGTTTTCTCTTCCATCCGACGCCCCGAATTGGGGAAGTCATCGCGCTCTCTCCTGAGGAAACCCACCATCTCTGGGTACAGCGAGTTCCCCTCCGGACGCCTGTCCTCGTTGGCGACGGCAAGGGAGGGCTGTATCGGGGGATACTGCTCGACAGAAAAGATGAACATGCTCTGGTACTCATTGAGGAGAAGGTGGAAGATGTAGCTCCTTCTTTTTTCCTCTCCGTCTGGCAGGGTTTTCTCAAAAGCCCAGCGAGGATGGACTGGATGATAGAGAAACTCGTCGAAATAGGGGTCACGGAAATTGGGTTTTTCCCGGCAGAACGCTCTGTAAAAGAGCGGATTTCAAAGGACCGCATGGCAAGATGGGAGAGAATTGTTGTGAGTGCCTGTAAACAATCTGGGAGAACCTGGTTTCCTGTAGTACGAGTTTTTGAGTCATGGGAGGACTTCCTCGTTGGTCTTTCCAGGAAAAGGCAGCGGGTATTCCTTGCAGATGCTTCTTGTAGGGAGCGACTCCTCGAAGTTCTGCAAAGAGGAGAGGTGAAGGGTTCAGCAGCACTTATTGTCGGTCCTGAGGGGGATTTCTCCGAAAAGGAGAAGAAGGCGCTCTCCAGGGTAGGGGTATACCCGGTATTTTTGGGAGGGAGAATTCTCCGTAGCGAAACCGCGGCGCTTTTTGGAGCATCGCTTCTTGTAGCCTTCATGGAGGGTAACCATGCGGATAGGTGTGAAAACCCTCGGATGTAAGGTGAATCAGGCAGAAAGTGACTTCTTGCTCTCGGCTTTTCGTAAGGCAGGTCTTGAAGTAGTTGACTTTGAAGAGGTTGCGGATTGCTATATTATCAACAGCTGTGCAGTGACCGGAGAAGCAGAGCGTAAAACCCGGCAGTATGTTCGTCGAGCTCTGCGGAAGAATCCAGAGGCCTTGGTGCTCCTTATCGGCTGTTGCGCCAAGGCCTGGCAACGTCGTGGATACAGGCCCCTCGAGGAAAGGGTGGTTTTGCTCGTTTCAGACCAGAAAGAAAAGGAGGTTTGCCAGTTCTTTGCCAAACACTGGGGCATCGCTCTTTCTCTCCCCCCTTTTCCTCTCCCTTCCCGGTCCCGGGCTTGGGTGAAAGTTGAGGATGGATGCGACCACTTCTGCAGCTTCTGTCTTGTGCCCTATCTCCGGGAAGGGGTGAAAAGCAGAAGTCCTGAAGATATCCTGCGGGAGGTTCAGTACCTTGAAGCACAGGGGGTTCAGGAGGTGGTTCTCTGCGGAACGAACCTCGGGTACTTTGGTAGAGACCTGCAATCCGTAACGCTCATTGACCTTCTGGAGCTCCTTGTGCAGAACACCAGGAACATTCGCTTTCGGCTGAGTTCTCTTGAGCCCTACCTCCTTTCAAGGGACTTCCTCTGTAGATTCTTTGCCCTGGGAACGAGAATCTGTCCTCATTTGCACTTGCCACTCCAGAGTGGAAGCGATAGGATACTGGCGAAGATGTCTCGCGGGTATTCCTCCAAAGAATACGAGGCGCTGGTGATGACCGTAAGGGCACTCTGTCCCCATGTGGCCATCACCACCGATGTTATCGTGGGGTTCCCGGGAGAGGAAGAGGAGGATTTTGAGGCAACCGTGCGTTTCTGCCAGACCATAGGCTTTTCGAGGATGCACGTTTTTGCCTTTTCCCCTCGACCCGGCACCAGGGCCTTTGAATGGGGAAAGAGGGAAGACATTCCCAAGCCTGAAAAGGAAAGGAGGGTGCGACGCCTCATTGAGGTAGGGAGAGAGCTTTCCCGGCGATACCACCAGTCTTTCGTAGGCAGAAGACTTGAGGTCCTCGTGGAATCTTGCGAGAACGGTGTAGGAATGGGTCACTCGGAGAATTACATTGTCGTGCGGGTGGAGAATCTCCAGGGGGCATGGATAGGGAAAATTCTCCCGGTCCTTGTGGAGGGTGCTGATGACACTGGCGCCTGGGGGAGGGTGGTAACGGGGTGAAAAACGCGCTTTTTGGAATTCTGTGCATGGTGCTGATGGCGGCCTTTCTCCTCTTCCCCTTCGAAACCTTTGGGGAAGAGGAGCTCCTTGAAATGCGGGTTGCGAAGTGCGTCCGTCCAAACCTTGTCGTTGCCGAGGTTCTGGAAAAGGAGGAATTCAAGAAGGTTCGGGTGAAGCTTGCTGGTGTTTCATCTCCCCTTGAGGACCCTGAGGCATACCGCCTGGCCCTTTCCCGTCTGCGGGAACTGGTGGAAGGACGAAAGGTATACTTTGACTTTGCCCTGGGACATACCCCGGAAGAACACCCCTGGGTGGGGTACCTTTACGTGCAACAGGATCCAGAAGAAGAACCCTGCATCGTCAACGCTGTACTCCTCTGCGAGGGTCTTGTGACTCTCGACGAGAGGACTGCAGGGAGAAACCTCCTTGGGTATCTTCTGAGTATGCAGGAGAAAGCCAAGGAGGCAGGAGTCGGTCTGTGGAGGAAAATCCCCAAAGAGCGTAAAAGGAAAGTCGACGAATGTCCCTCCTGTATCATTCGCTGAGGGCGGCATTCAGGAACTCTTGAAGGACCCCAAGGTGGTCCAAAAGGTCAAGGAGCGTCACCCGATCGCGCAGGAATCGGGCAAAAAGACAGGCTTCACGGACCATTGTGGGGGGAAACCCCAGGGCTTCGAAGCTCGTGGGGATGCCTGCTCGCCTGAGAAGGCGAAGAGGATTCAGAAGGGCAATTTTCTCTTCCACAGCCTGCTTGAGAGTGGAGAAGTCGATTTCTGGCCACAGAATATTGAGCTTTTTCTGAGCCGGCTTTTCGATAAAGGGAAAGAGGGGACCAAAGTGGACTTTCAGCGTTTCCTGATCTACGGTGGATTTCAGCCTCCCTCCTTGGGGGAGTTCTTCGGTGAGGAAACGCTGGAAGAGGTTCCACACGATGCAAGTTGCTGCTCCTACTCGCAGACCGTGGAAAGAGGGATGAATGCCCCTGTGGAGGGCCATCATCTCAAGGTGATGGGCGATAAGATGCTCTCCTCCTGAGGCAGGACGGGAATCCCCGATCATCTCCATGCCGAGCCCGGACTGGATGAGAGCCTGCGTGAGTACGGTGATGGCCTGCTCATCCCGTTGTTGTATCCCTTCGGCGTGAGCACTCAGGGCTCTCAGGAAAGAAGCAGTATGTTCCCAGAGGACGTCGCAGAAATCCTCACCGAAGAGCACTCGACGAATAGTCCAATCAGCGTTAGCGGTGATTTTTCCGACAAGGTCCGCAAAACCAGCCTGGATGAGCGAGAGAGGAGCAGCACAGAGAATTTCTATGTCGGCAAAGAGTGCCACCGGGGGCGTGGCGTCATAGGTCACCTTGTACCCCCCAACGAGCATCGGTGCTCCAGGAGACACATATCCATCCATGGAAGGAGCGGTGGCAACAGCCGCATAGGGAAGCCCTGTTCTGTGAGCGATGAACTTCGTCAGATCATTGATCACCCCTGATCCCACAGCCACGAGGAAATCCGGCCGATGGAAGAGGAACTCCCCAACCTGGCTTCTTGCTTCCTCGTCTGGCTCAAGGAAGGGAAAACGTTCCTGCTTTTGGAGAAGGCCGGGGATGACGGCAAAGCCATTCCGGGAAAGGAGGTCACACACCGCTTTTCCCGCTGCCTCATAGGTTGCGTCGTCGAAAAGCACCAGAGCTTTTCCACAAAAACCGAGCTCCCTGAGGACTTTAGGCATGTGGGCGATGACACCCTTGCCCACGAGAATCCTCTTCGTCCGAATTCTATGGGTTTTGCCACAGGAACAGGAGAAAGCTGTTCCGAGGAGAGCAAGAGGGTCTTTTCCCATTTCCCTCACNCCCTGATGGCTTGAGTCAGTTCTTCAAGGGAGGCAAATACAAAGTCTGGCTGCCACGGAGAGGACCTGAGATCCTCACGGCGGGTCTCCCCGGTAAGTAGAAGAATGGTGGTGATGCCGGCTTGCTGTCCCATGGCGATGTCGGTGTACAGCCGGTCTCCGAGAATGGCAACTTCGTCTTTGCTTGCTCCCGTGCGCCAGAGGGCGTACTCCACCATTTCCGGATAGGGCTTCCCAAAGTACCGGGGGGTTCTCCCGGTTGCAGCTTTTATGGCTTCCGCAATGGATCCGGCATCAATCAGCGGTTCGCTTTCTGTGGGGCAGTTAAGGTCAGGATGGGTGGCGAAGAACGGGATGCCCTTTCGGAGGAAAACGCAGGCTTTTGCTAACCTGGAGTACGTGAGCGTTGTGTCAAAACAAAGAACCACAATGTCTGGATTCTCCTGAACCAGGATGAATCCGGCTCGCAGGAAGTCTATACTCACCTCCCGGGAGGCAAGGAGGAACACCCTGGAGCCGGGATAGTTCTTCTTCAGGTAAAAGATGCAGGCATCGGTGGAGGTGATGATGTGCTCTTCGGTAAAATCCCGAAGGCCCAGCCTCTGGAGCTTCTGGACGTAGAAGGTGGCCCGGTGGGAAGAATTGTTGGTGAGGAAGTACAGGTTTTTCCCCTGCTTTGTGAGAGTTTCAGCAAAATCCAGAGCTCCAGGAAGCAGGCGGTTACCAAGGTAGAACGTTCCGTCCATATCGGAGAGAAAAACCCTGATGTTCTGGAGCACTCTCTTTCACCTCTACTTGAGGAGTTCTGGATACCGGAAAGCCAAATCCTCGGTAATCCGGATACTGAGATCCTTCACTTCCACACCGTACTGTGTGACGAGGAACTTCGTATAGTCCTCGTTCTTCAAAAGGTTTTCCAAGAAGACGGGTCGCCCATGAAGGTACTGGTACGAGAGGGCACGGAGCACCTCGGGTGTCAGACGCAGAGGGTGACCTGAGGAGACTTTCTCAATGGCGTATTCCCAGAGTTCCTGGACATAGCTTTGCGGATGCTGCGCGATGTACTGTGCAAAGTACTCCTGGATTTCTCCTCGGAGTTTCTCGTAGGTTTCACCCTTTTCGTGTTCCTCACGCAGGTAGGTCATGATTTTTTCGAAAATCTCTGCGTTTTCAGCGATGATTTTCCCCATCTCCTGGGGTTCGAGCTTGTACCAGGGGTATCTCTCGAGGTACTTCCAGATCACAATCTTTCGCTCCGAAGGAGAAGGAGCAGAAGCCTCTTCCAGAACTTTTTCGGCAAAGTAAAGTTTGAAGTGGAGGCTCTGGAAGAGTTTCCCTAACTCTCCCATCACACGCTGCGAAAAGTCCAAGCGGAGTATTTCACGGAGCAAGTCCTGTCGCTTCCGGGGAAGCTCCTGACCTTCCCGTTCGGGTGCCGCAAGAAGGGGGGAGATTTGCCCTGCCCCTGCGTAGCGGGCAAGAACAGGATCAAGTCTTCTGGCAAGGCGTTCGTAGTTGACCACCCTGAGGCTCGCTTCTACTTCACCCACGAAGGCGATACTGCCATCATACGGGTTTCCGGTAATGGTGTCCTTTCGCCAAAGCGGGACCCGGAAAGAGAAAACTATATCCCCCCGGAGGGGCAGGACCTCTTCGACCACTCCGAAAGGAGGGGGCTGGACGAAAAGGCGGACCGGAATATTCTTGGTGTTCTTCACAACCCGTATTCTAAAAGGAAGCGCACTGGGTCCAAAGAGTGCTCCTTCCCGTACCCACACCTCTCGCACGATGGCCACACTCTCTGGGGGAAGAGTGTGCCAGGAGGCGAAAAAGATGCAAAAGCCCAGAACGCAGAGCAGAAACAGTAGAAAACCGAGAACCCAGGTCCCGAGAATGCTCAAGATCCTTTTGCCTCTCATTTTTCATTCCCCCACCTTACAGGAGATTCTGGCGTTTCTGGAGGTATCGCAGGTAGTACAGGTACGATACCCGCTCAAGGGATGTTCGAACTTCAAGGAGGTCAACGCCGATACTCTGGAAAAGTCGATTCCCGTTTTTGAGATACTGCAGGGCTTCTCCTTCGAAGCCCTTTCGGTAAGTCTCATCCTTGAGGTCTTCCAGAAGCTTGCCCATGGCAATTTCGTTGATGGCCATCACAAGGAGCGTCTGGTAGAGACCGGGGTAATCCGCAAGCTCAAAAACGTTCGGGTTGCGCACAAGGTCTCGGACGCGGAGGGGGTTGGCGATGAGGTCGTCGTGCTCACTCTGCATCTTCTCGCGGATGAGCGCCATTTCATGCTCAACAAAAGCCTGCCATTCTGGGTTATTCTCCATGTGCGGGTGGCGCCGCAACCATTCAAGACCAAGGAGGTACATGTCGTATACCGACCCTACCCGGTACGTATCAAGGGGCGAAGGGTAGAGGAAACGGCGGATCCATTCCCGGAAGGTTCGGCTTCGGGAAATCTCCACAAGCTTTGCCCGTGCTGTCTCGTATTCTTCCTCGAAGAAAGCCTGGCGGTACTTCTCCCGTACCCTATCGGCGTAAGCCAGAAGGAAGCTCTCTAAGTCCCGTGAGAGCCGCTCCTTTCCCCTCCCGTCAAAGTCATACTGTTTCCACCTTTCGGGGTCAGTAATCTGGAATTTGAAGGAAAAGCGGAGTACCACAAAGTCATTCCCATATCCTTCCTTGAAGAATGCCATGCTTTTTTCCCAAAGGTACCGGAGTGTTCCCAGTACGCCTCCCTGCAGAGTGGGCTCGACCTCTCGCAAAAGCAACAGCGCGTCGACGGATTGGGGGCGGCGTGTTCCCCGGTGCGCGAAGGCAAATGGTCTCGGAGTGGTAAGGAGGAGTTTTTTCGACCCCAGGGGCACACCCCGTTCGACGATGTCAAGCCGTTCACCCAGGAATTCCTGCCATCCAATTTTCAGGCTTCGCACGATAAGGAAGTCTTCTCGGTCCACAAGATGGACGCTGAAGAGAAGGAGACTCACGCCGATGAGCAAAAAGCTCACAAGCACGGTCTGGACGGGTGTTGGGAAAAGACGGTACTCTCTGGGGGATTCGAAAAGCTTTGAAGTTCTTCGCGTTCTGGAAGCCAGGGCATGACGAATTTCCCGGTAATACTCCAGAAGGGCTTCGAGTACTTCTTCCTCCACCCTTCCCCCTATCCTGGAACACAGGGTTTGCTCAAGATCCTGGAGCGTTTCGAAAAGGGCAACAGAGGACGAGGGGAGTTCCTGAACAAGGCGCTGCAGTTGCGAGGCAAAGTCCCAGTACAGGGAAGAGGAGAAGAACTCTTCAAGGGCTTCATTTCGCCGAATCTGACATACCCGGCGGGAGAATTGTCCCTCGAGGAGGAGTTCGAGCTCCCTGCAGAGAGAAGCAATTTGCTGGGCTTCCTTAAGGGGGAGGGAATAGGTACCCAGGGCAGAAAGCGTGCGTTTTGCCGTCTCGTAGTCATTGTTCTCAAGGGCACGAAGCAGGGCAAGGAGGGCTGACTTTTGGGGACCCTCCACCCGGGCGATGAATCTCTTGAGGTCTTTCTCAAGCTCCGCCTTCTGAGGGGTCCCAAGATGCGGTAGGAGCTCGAGGAAGGCAAAAGCCTTTCTTTTGGCAAAGATGGTATCTCCCACAAGGAGTTTATGGTACACCCCGTAGAGGAGGGGGGCGATAATGAGAACAACCCGGGCGTACGGATTCAGGTAATCCCCAGCCAGCATGAAGAGTGCATCCACTGCCTGGAATATAAAGCCGATGTTCCATATGGCGTAGGAGAGGAGAATACAGAGCACCAGAGTAAGCACATCCCTCCCCAGAGCGCTCTCGTACTCTCTCCGCCACTGGGCAAAAAGCCGTTGTTCGTATTCAAGGACTCGCTCCTTTGTTGATCCATCAGGACTAGCACTATCCACGCAGTAGAGGAGAAAGGGCTTTGCGGGGCCTCTCCAAAAAGCTGAAAGCCTCTGGTAACGCTTTCTCAGAGAACTCTTTGAACCCACAACGATTTTCTCTTCGGGATTGAGGGGATGGGGGATCTCAACAAGAAAGGCTCGTTCCAGATGCATTTCAGAAACGTTCTCCTTTCACTTCGACTCGCAGCGTTCCCTCAACAAAAGCAAGGCCCTGGAGGATTCTCAGTTCTTTACGCTGAGCAAAGGTCTCAATGGTTCGTCCTATGCATCCGGTGTGGTACTGGTAGAAGTCCGGTGCAAGGGCAATTCCTGCTTTTTGGAAAATGGGCCCAATGAGATAGATGCCCTCAAAAACGGGGAGATCCCGTTCCATGAAGAAAGGAATTTCCCGAAAAGCAGCTTCAAAGGCGTCCTGGAAAATAGGCAACCCGCACTTCCGGATGAAATTCCGTATGGCTAGCGTCTTTTGCACCGAAGGATAGCGCATCAACACCTCACCTCGGTATTTTGGAGGAAAGAAGGGAAAGCGACTCCTCAGAAAGTATTCCACCTTCTCACAGAAGGTGAGATGGTACCGGAGACGGGCTACACGCTCGTACTCTTCGGGAGACAGACGCTCATGGAGGAAGATCATGATACCGGCATTCTTGTATACATATTCGCTCTCCAAGGTTACGGTTTCATGGAGGCTGGAATACACCCGGATGTTTCCCGGCTGGGAGAGGAGATACCGCTGGAGTGCCTGGATACGCCGGCCACGGGTTGTCACCGTTTTTCTTCCAAAAGCCGCATTGGCATCTTCCCAGCCGAAGAAGTTCCGGATATGGTTCACACTGACCACCACAGGAGTACGAACTTCCTCACCGCTGCGATCCACGTACGCCCGGGTTTCTTTGTGCCACCCATCCGGGTCCATGACAGGCAGAAAGACGCAGTACGCTTCTCCCAGGAGAGTTTCCCACTCGCTCCCTCCCTGACAGAGGGCAAGAAAGGCAAGGAATAGGGTCAGGGAATGGACCTTTTCTCCCCCGTGACATGTGGCTTCAAAGACCAGGGTGTTCCTCCGTGCTTCGGGATTTCCGATTTCGAGAACAGGAATTTTCCTTCCCCCAGCGGTGCGGAATGTATTCCCCGTTGCGTCAGGAAGGAAGAGGAAACGCCCTGGAACAGGGCTTTTGCTCAGGTGTTCAAGGGCGAGGGTTTCCATTGCTTCCAGGAAGTCTTCGTAATCTCTCTCGAGGAGTTCAAGATGAGCTCCCAAGGAGGTAACGTCAGCAAGAACCGGTATCATTGCGAATCGCTCCATGGAGCAAGGGGTACGGGAGGGCGGAGGAACTTCGTCCATTCGCTCTTTTCCGTCGCCTGAGTTGCTGGCCAGAAGAAGTCCTTAAGGAATCCAAGACCAAGCCGTGCAGCAAGGCGAAAGGCCTGCACAAAACCCTCGCCGTTTCTGTCCTGCCGTACCACATCATTGAGCAGGCGAAGCGCATGGTTTTCGACAACGCGAAGCACCATATCTTCAAAGGCGCTTTCTAGACCCCAGGACACCTGCTGATAGTGTCGGGAAATCTCGAGGAAGTTCCGGTCTTCAAAGTACGGGTCTCCGATAATCATGTCCCAGGCCATCGGCTGGAACCCCGGAATGCCATGCATGATGAAGAGGATGGGGAAGAGGCGGTGGAGAATGCTGTAAAAGCCCCGGAAGCGGAAACGACCATAATGGTAGAAAAGGTCCCGGTGTTTCTGTGTTTCAAGAAGGAGGGCATCGTCTTTCCGGAGGGTGTCGAAGAACACGTTTTTTAGGTACTCCCGCACTTCCTTGGCGGACTTCCGGGGAGTAACGGCGTACCCGTTCGAGATTTCCTCAACAGCCAAAAACTCTGAAGGCAGGCGCATCAGGAAGCTTTCTTTTTCTTTATCCTCGACATGGAGGATGATTTCTGTCTTTTCGCCCCGAAAAGCCCGGAGGTACTGGGCAAATCGCTCTTCCGCAAAGAAGGGGTGTCTTGGGGAAAAGAGCGTGTAACCACCTTTATTGAAGAGCTTGTAGAGCTCGATTTTGGGCATAACGTTCCTCCACTGCTTCCAGGGTGAAAGAGAGGTCCCGCACGGGAACGCAGAGGAAAGGTGTGAAGACCTCAGGGATGAGAAGGAGGTCTCCGAGGAAGAAGCGCTTCACCTTGGTCCAGGGGGTGTGCGGGATGCGCTTGAGGAGATAGCTCTTGTCCTTCTCGCGTCTTTTGAGGTTCTCGTACGCCTTGCGAATTTCTCCAAAGACGAAACCTGTCTTTTCCTTTGCTCTCAGGAAGCTTAGGATTTTTTCAAGGTATGCGGGATCCCCAGGGGAGAGGGTAAGGAAAAAGTCCAGCACCTCAGAGAGCGCTTTGTGCCGCTCGGGGTCCTGACCCTGGGTGATTGTCTGAAGCCGACACTGGGCAAGGCGAAGGAAACGCCTTCGCCTTGCCCAGTTATCGATACCCGTGAGTGCAAGGTAAGGCTGGCGGAACCAGATAAACCACCAGGTGTTCACGCTGAAGAGTCCAATGACGTAGGCCACAAGGCAAAGGGAGAACATAAAACGGTAATTCCTCGCGATCTTCTCGTAGAAAGAGAGAGAATACAGGAATTCGTCAATCATTCTCTCAAGAGAACAGAGAATGTTCTCCATCTCCCCCTCGCTCAGGGGCAAGGACGAAGAAGGAGCATATACTTCCCACTGGAGTACAAAGGGAGATTTCCCCCGGACTTTTCTTGCAAGTTCCACAATATCGCAAGGTGGGGAGGCAACCCATGCTCCTTCTTCGTACCATCCCGAAAGCCTTGCAGGGAGGATATAGAGTGGGATATTTACTGCTTCAAGATGCTCTCTCCAGTTCACCAAGGTCCCTTTTGCCACGCTCCTTTTGACAGTATAATAGACAAAAACACATCAGAAGGCAACGGGAGAAGACAATGATTCGTATTGCCACAAGCCACCTAAGGCCGGGCATGATCGTTGGTTACCCCCTTGTTCGAGACGATGGAGTGGTCCTTCTGAAAGAAGGAGTTCGTCTGAACGACCGCCTTATCCGGAAGATCCGAGAACTGGGGTTTGAGTACATCTACGTCCGGGATCCGGGTTTCGCCGATGTTGATCTTGAGGAGATTCTCTCTCATGATATCCGCCGCCAGGCTCTTGTCACCCTCAACGAATCTTTCTACCAGATTGTTCGGGGGAAAGAGGCCGCGGTGGAGCCCCTCAAGAGGCTTGTTGATGAGATCATTGATGAAGTGCTGAGTACCAAAAAATCGGTGGTGAGCCTGATTCAGCTACGGCAGCACGATGATGCAGTGTTCTCCCATTCCGTGAATGTAGCCGCTTTAAGTGTGTTCATCGGGAAATTCCTGCGGCTCTCCCGCCAGCAGCTCCGGGTGCTTGCCCTGGGGAGCCTCATGCATGATCTTGGGAAGATTCGCGTGCCTCTTGAAGTCCTGAATAAACCAGGGAGTCTCTCTGAGGAAGAGTGGCATATCATCAGGAAACACTCGTGCTGGTCTGCGGAGCTTATGTCTGAGTGGGTGTCAGAGGAAGGAGAGAGCATCCATATCGCCCTGCAGCACCACGAGCGCCTTGACGGTAGCGGATACCCCTACGGACTCTCAGGAGAAGAGATCCACTTCCTCTCCCGTATCTGTGCCTGTGCCGATGTGTACGATGCCCTGACAGTGGATCGACCATACCGGAAGCGATTCTCCTATGCAGAGGCCCTGGAGTACCTCATGGGGAATGCCTCGCGACTCTTTGACCTCCAGGTGGTCACCACCATGGTGCGCCACATCGCCCCCTATCCTGTAGGGGAAACCGTTCGTCTCACAACCGGGGAGATTGCCGTGGTGGTCCGTCTGAACGAGGGTCTCCCAATTCGCCCTGTAGTTCGGGTCATCCGTGACCCGAATGGCCAGCCCCTTGAGAAACCCAGGGACCTTGACCTCATGAAAGAACTCACCGTGGCCATTGTGGGGACGGCAGAAGTCACCTGGGAGGTGCCCCAGAAGAAGTCTTTCGTTTTCTTCGGCGGTGGTACGGGCCATGATTCGGGTTCCGGTGAGTGAGCTGAAACCTGGAATGAAGGTTGCGTACCCAGTGCTCCGGGAAGACGGCTCTGTTCTCCTTAACAGAGGTGTAGGTGCTCACTGAAGCCTATATTCAGAAACTTCGGGAACTCGGTTTCCAGTCGATTTTTGTGGAACACGAGCTTTTTGAAGATATTGCGGCGAGCGAGCCACTGCGTGTTGAGACCAGGAAACGAGTACAGAGAATACTCCATGATACCGTGAGGCGCCTCAGACGTGGTGGAGGAGTTTCATACCATGAGGTTCTTCAGGTGCTTGAGGAGGTTCTTGATGAAATTCTTACCAACTCCACCACTGTTTTCTATCTCATCCAGATGCAGAGTCGCAATGACCTCATCTTCCATCACTCGGTGAACGTGGCCGTTCTGAGCCTCCTTGTGGGGAAATGCTTGAACCTCTCCCGTCTGCAGCTTCGAAAACTCGGACTCGGTGCTCTTCTCCATGACCTTGGGAAAATTCGTCTCCCCGAAGATCTTCTGGTGAAAGAACGAAACCTCACCGAGGATGAACGGAATCTCGTTCGTATGCATCCCATCTGGAGTAAGGAGATGATCCAGAGAAACCCGGATTACGACTTTCTCGCTTCAGTTATCGCCCTGCAGCACCACGAGCGCCTTGACGGTAGCGGATACCCCTACGGACTCTCAGGAGAAGAGATCCACTTCCTCTCCCGTATCTGTGCCTGTGCCGATGTGTACGATGCCCTGACAGTGGATCGACCATACCGGAAGCGATTCTCCTATGCAGAGGCCCTGGAGTACCTCATGGGGAATGCCTCGCGACTCTTTGACCTCCAGGTGGTCACCACCATGGTGCGCCACATCGCCCCCTATCCTGTAGGGGAAACCGTTCGTCTCACAACCGGGGAGATTGCCGTGGTGGTCCGTCTGAACGAGGGTCTCCCAATTCGCCCTGTAGTTCGGGTCATCCGTGACCCGAATGGCCAGCCCCTTGAGAAACCCAGGGACCTTGACCTCATGAAAGAACTCACCGTGGCCATTGTGGGGACGGCAGAAGTCACCTGGGAGGTGCCCCAGAAGAAGTCTTTCGTTTTCTTCGGCGGTGGTACGGGCCATGATTCGGGTTCCGGTGAGTGAGCTGAAACCTGGAATGAAGGTTGCGTACCCAGTGCTCCGGGAAGACGGCTCTGTTCTCCTTAACAGAGGTGTAGTGCTCACTGAAGCCTATATTCAGAAACTTCGGGAACTCGGTTTCCAGTCGATTTTTGTGG
>APCU01000019.1 GCA_000347575.1 Candidatus Caldatribacterium saccharofermentans OP9-77CS
TTCCAGAATCCTCTGGAACCCTTTGAGGATTTGCTGTACCATATCCACAGAACCTCACCTCCAGGGTGTTTTTGGTGGTTTTACACCAACAAGACTTCTACCATACTCTGGATGGTGAGGTTTGTTCTTTTGGGTTGGAACACCTACGATAAATTTACACTAACGAAGGAGTTTCACTTTTCCCTTCTGTCAGCTTCACCAGGGTTTCCTCGTGAATGCGCAGCGCTTCCTCATCCCAGAGGACAAAGCGGATGAGCCGGACTGACTTGAGCTGTGGGGCCATTTCGATGACTGTTCTGAGTGCCACCTCCGCCGCCTCCCGCATGGGGTACCCGAAAACCCCGGTCGAGATGGCTGGGAAAGCAATGGAGGTTATGCCATGTTCTTCGGCGAGCCTCAAGGCATTCCGGTAGCAGGAGGCAAGGAGCTCTGCCGAGGGCTCGTCAATACCATACCTTGGCCCAAGACAGTGAATGACGTAGCGGTTCGGGAGCCTGTGGCCACCGGTGATGACCGCCTGCCCGGGCTTTATGGGGGCAAGGGGACGGCACTCTTCATAGAGCCCCGGCCCTGCTGCTCGATGAATCGCTCCAGCCACTCCGCCACCGGGACGGAGTTCAGCATTAGCGGCGTTCACTATGGCATCAATGCCTTCCTGTTTTGTGATATCCCCCCGCACGCACTCAATTTTTACTCCACCCACCATCCGCTCCACAGTCTCCACCTCCAGAAGGACAAAACTCTGTTTTTCCTGGACAAACCCCTGGGAATCCCGCTGCAATCCCGTATAATAGTGTACCAGGAAAGGGGGAAGAACATGAAGAAAACATACCGGATTGGTGTTATTCCTGGAGATGGAACAGGACCCGAAGTCGTTCGGGAAGGACTCAAGGTCCTTGAAGCGGTGGCAAAAAAGGTCGGCTTTTCGTACGAGACCATCGTGTACCCTTTTGGGGGCGAGCACTACAAGAAGACCGGCGAAACCCTACCTGACTCCGCCCTCGAGGAGTTCAAAAAGCTCGACGCCCTGTACCTTGGTGCCATAGGGCATCCCGACGTGAAGCCCGGAATTCTTGAGCAGGGCATTCTCCTCCGAATCCGCTTTGGCCTTGACCAGTACATCAACCTCCGCCCGGTAAAACTCTACCCGGGGGTGTGGACCCCAATCAAAGACAAGGGACCCGAGGACATCGACTTNGTGGTGGTCCGGGAGAATACCGAAGGGCTCTACGTCGGCGCGGGAGGATTCTTGCGGAAAGGAACACCCGATGAGGTGGCCATCCAGGTCTCCATCAACACCCGGAAAGGCGTGGAGCGATGTATCCGCTTTGCCTTCGAGTACGCAAGGAAGCGGAACAAGAAAAAGAAAGTGACCCTGTGCGGGAAAACCAACGTCCTCACCTACGCCTTCGACCTGTGGGAGCGGGTCTTCTACGAGGTTGCCCGGGAGTACCCCGACATCCAGACCGATTACGCCCATGTTGATGCCACCACCATGTGGATGGTGAAAAACCCCGAGTGGTTCGACGTTATCGTCACGGATAACATGTTCGGAGACATCATTACCGACCTTGGGGCCATGATCCAGGGGGGTATGGGCATCGCCGCGGGCGGGAACATCAACCCCCAGGGGGTTTCCATGTTTGAGCCCATCGGAGGTTCGGCACCCAAGTACACGGGGATGAACGTCATCAATCCGCTGGCGGCAATACTTGCCATGCAGATGCTCCTTGAGACCATCGGCGAAGAAGAAGCCGCACAGTGCGTGGAAAATGCAGTCATCAAGGCTCTCCAAAGCGGGAAAATCAAGAGCATGAGTGCCGGGAAAATGGGTCTCACAACCCAGGAGGTCGGGGATCTCGTCGCCTCCCTGGTGTGAGGCAATCACTCAAGAGGTGTTCCGCCTTCTTGCGTGGGTGGACGCACTGTAGAGGGTTGGGGCTCAAGGGGAGTCCCGCCCTCTTCAACCGGCGAGCCTCCAGATACCCCAGGTTGTGGCGCCACCACTCCCTGCCCTGCCCGAAGGGCCGGCCGTGGTTTGTTGGCAGCAATGAAGCTCTCAAGTTCCACTTCCACAAGGGTGAAATTCTCATGCCGCCCCAGCGCCTCTCCCAGAACCTGGACAATATCCTTTGCCTCAATTCCCTCTTTCCTTGCCCGCTCAAGGAGCCGGGAAATGGTCCGGATTTCCCGGGCTTCGAGATTCCGCTCGAGCACCTGCTGCAGCACCTCATTCGCCTTCTCCGGGGGAACACCAACCTCAAGAAGAGCAGCTACCGCGTCCACGAAACGCCCTGCTACCTTGGGGTTTCCTCCAACCCGGACGAGAACTTCCTTCAGAATCTGGGGCGACACGGAGAGCTCCAGAGAGAGCACCAGGTCCTCGAGGATGCTTTCCCTTCCAGAAACTCCTGTCTCCTCAAGGAGGGACCGGGCTTTCTCCAGGGCTTCCTTTCGCCTGTTCAGCGCCTCAATGAGGTCCTCCGGAGGGACATTCTTGACGAGGCCCTCCCGGAGCTTCTTGAGAAGGAGTTTCTGAGACGCATCCTGGGTGTCAGCAAAGATTGAGGCAACCTGCTCCCTAAGATACGCCTTGTCCTCCGGGGGATAAGAGGAGCGCTCGATGAGGCGGAAAACCGCCTCAGAAGCCCAGGAAACAGAAACTACAAAAAGGCAAAGGGAAAGCAGCAGGAAAAGAATTGTCCGCTTCACTCGGTATCGCCGTCGACCACAAGTACAGAATTGACACTACCAAACCCGTCGGCTACGGCCCGCAAGGAGAGAGGGTCAGGAACCCATTTCCCATCGACCAGGAAACCGTATTCGTACTTCCCCGGGCGAAGACGTAAGGTGAGGGCGAAACAGTTCTCGTCAATCCGCTCCATGGGAATGGATTCCCAGTCCGAGAAATCGCCAGCAACGGCCACGGTTTTGGGGTTCCGGACAGTGCTGCAGAACACCAGCCGTACCGTCCGGTACCCGAAAAGCTCAAGGCGAGGGGTGAGAGGAAGGTTGGTGGTGAGCATAAGGACGAAAAGCACTGCCGCCCCAAATACCACAACCCATCGCTTGTAACGTCGATACGACGGTCGCTCCCGCTCTGCAATGCGAGCCATCACAGAGGGCGCAAGGGACCGCCCTGGTTCAACCTTTGGCAAGCGCTGCAAGTACTGCTCGAGTCTTTCCTCCACATTCCCCACCCACCTATAGATACGAGGGGGAGAGACACGAAGTTTCAAGAAAATTCCTCTCCCAGGAGTTCCCGGAGTTTCGCCTTGGCCCGGTGGAGGTAGGTCTTCACCGTCCCCACAGGAACGTCGAGAATCCGGGCGATTTCTTCATAAGAGAGCTCCTCAACGTAGCGGAGGACAATAACTTCCCGAAACTTCAAAGGGAGCCGCCCCACAGCCTGCGAAACCCGTTCAAGGAGCTCCTCTTTGAGCACCCCTTCCTCGGGATCCTTCCCTTCAGGAAGAAAATCCCCAAACTCATCCTCCTCCTCTTCCCCCACGGGAGTATTCAGGGAAAAAAAGGAGCGGATTTTCTGTCGTCGGAAATAATCCAGACACACATTCCGGGCAATGCGGTACATCCAGGTGGAGAATTCGAAAGAGTCCTTGTATGTCTTCAGGGCGAAGAAGGCCTTCACAAAGGCCTCCTGGGTGAGGTCCTCGGCGTCCTGCTTTTGCCGCACAAGGCCATACACGTAGTTGAAAATGGGTTTCTCATAGCGAGCCACAAGAACAGCAAAGAGGTCCTTGTTGCCGTTCAGCACTTCCTGAATGATTTCTCTATCACTCTGCTCCCACATTGTGGTTCAGAGAACGTACTTCCGCAACCAGTCGATCCGAAACTGAACGTTCTGGATGAGCGAGGACCCATCGGCCCACTTGGCTCCGGGGTACCGGCGAATGATGTCCAGGTAGGTATTATACGCTTCGAGGTACCGACCAAGTTTCTCAAGACACAAACCCTTGTGGAACAGCGCAGCCGGCGCGATGAGAATACCGTTGTACCACTTCCCTTCCGGGTACAGCCGCACACAGTCCTCGAAAGCCTGGAGAGCCTCGGCGAAGCGACTGGCCTTATAGAGCGATGCCCCGGCGAAGTACTGGGCATCGTCTGAGAGGTCGGTAGCGGGGTACTGGGCCACGTACTCCAGGAATCTCGCCGCTGCCCGGTTGTAGAACTCCATCCGGTAGAGGCAGTGCGCCGAAGAGTAGAGCGCCTTCTGGGCCACTTCCCCACCAAAGGTCATCGCCCTTTCATACGAGGCCAGGGCATCCCGGAAAGCCCCAAGGATGTAGTAGCAGTCACCCATTTCGTACAAGGCCTGTCCGACGAACTCGCTCTCAGGATAGTGTTCAACGAGCTTCCGGTACTCCCCAATGGCCTGGCTGAAATCCCGAAGTCCTTCGCTATAGCACCTGGCAAGAAGGTACTGGGCGTCATCGGCAAAGGGATCCTGAGGCGCATCCGCCACCATGGATCCCAGGACAGTTACGGCCTTCCGGTACTCCCCAAGGTAGAAGAACGACGCTCCCTGGAGGAAGAGGATGGAAGGTGTCAGCGGACTCTGGGGATACGACAGCAAAAAGTCCTCAGACCCCCGAACCACCCGTTCATAAAAGCCTAACTCGTAGAGGGTGAAAAGGTACTCCTTGAGGTTGTCCTCGTTGCGTTCGGCAAGCACCACTCTTCCCTCAGCATTGATGCTCCTTGTCTCCCCATCAGCAACATCCGCCACAACCACTGTTCCGGTGTACGAGGCATGGGAAAAGAAGATGTACTGTTTTCCTGTCGGGAGATCCTCAAGGAGAAATCGCCCATCACTCCCAGTGAGGACACTCTTCCCCCCTCCTTCAACGAGCACTCCGCTCACCGGTCCCTGCGCATCCCACACCTCCCCCGTGAGATTCCCCCGTCCTCCGCTCCGCAGACACCCTACCACGAGAACCAGACTCAGCGCTGCAAGCGCAAAAAGGAGAGCTCTCCGCCCCATCGTTATCCCTTCCTCTCAACTTTCCTCAAAAGTTTCTTAACCTCTCTGAGCCGTCCGAAATCTTCCGGAGCGTGCTCCAGAACAAAGCGGAGCTCCTCCTCCGCTTCCCTGTACCTCTTTTCAGACTCAAGAACCACTGCCAGCCAGTACCGGACCTCAAGATTCAGAGGTTCTCGAAGGAGTATCCCCCGAAGTATCTCCTCCGCCCTTTTCCCCTCCCCCATTTTATACAATACGTAACCAAGGTGGAGAAGGTAGAAAGAGTTTTCCGGAGCATGTTCCAGAGCTCTGGTGAGGCATGTTCGGGCTTTCTCCCACTCCCGAAAGTATCCGGTACTGCTCCGGAGTTCAAAAACATACCCCAGGCGGAACCAGTTCATATGGTCTTCAGGATGAGCTTCAAGATGGGCAGAAAACACCGGAATGGCCCGTTCGGAAAGCTCAAAAGCCTGGCGGTACTTCCCCTCCTCAACCAGGAGCAGCCCTGCCTCCCAGAAGGCGTCAAGAACCCGTTCGCCCTCTGCGATACACTCCTCAAAAAGGCGCAGGGCCTTCTCGGCGTCTCCGCTTGCCTTCGCCGCCATGGCTTCCTCAAAGAGGCCGAGGGCCCAGACCTCTGATACCAGAAAAAGACTCGAAAGCAAAAGGAAAAACACCCCCAGGAATCGCCTCATCGCCAGTCCACCATCCCGTAGAGGACAATCCCAAGGCCCCCAAAGAGGAAGTTCGGCATCCAGGCTGAAAGCCAGGGGATGAGAACATCTCCCCGACCCAGAGAACGGAAAATCGAGAGGAGCATGTAGTAGACGAAAGCGAGAATCACAGTCACAATGACCCCCAGGGCCTTGGTGTCCTTTGTTTTCTGAACCCCCAGGGGCATCCCCATGAGCATGAAAACGACCGCTGAGAAGGGGAGGGAGAACTTAAAATGGTAGGCCACCTCGAGTTTCTGCGTTTCGCTCCCCGCCTGCCTGAGGATGGCGATTTGTTTGCGCAACTCCCGGGAGGACATCTCTTCAGGGCTGCGCTGCTTCTCAAAGAACTCCCGGAGTTCCTCCTTCATATCGATGCGCATTTCCGCAAACTCCACCTCTTCCTCCAGGTACCCATCTTCCCCGTAGCGATGGAGCACCCCGTTCTCCAGAATCCACTGGTCCTCCACCCAGCGAGCCTTCTCGCTCAGAATGACATCGGGAAACTTTCGACCCTTCCCGAGCTCGTAAATGATGACGCTTTTCATCTCCCAGGTAGTAGCATCAAGCTCGTTCACATAAAAGTAACGGTTTTCGGCATCGCGAAAGAAGACATTCTGCTGGATTTTCGGGGGGGCTTTCTTGTACACGTAGTAGCGAATGAGCGTCTGGGCTCTGTGGTTTGTCTCTGGCACGATGAAATCGTTGAGGAGAAAAGACCCCAAGGCCACAAGGAGGGAAAACCCAACGTAAGGAAGGAGGAATCGCCGGATGCTCACGCCGCTTGCTTCAATAGCTACAAGCTCGCTGTCCCGGCACAACCGGCCCATGTTGAGCTCGGCTGCAAGGAGCCCTGAAATGGGGAACGTCATGACCATCTGTGCCGGGATGTAGAGGAGAAGGATTTCAAGGGTGATAAGGAAGGGAACCTTCTGGTTCACGAAAAAGTCCATGAGCTCGAAAAGGGTCTGCACAAGCATCACAATTGTCACCGCCCCAACCCAGGTGAACATCCCAAGGGCGGTTTCTCTCACCACATAGCGATCAAGGATTTTCACAAACAACCTGCGTCACCTGTCTCTGCTATTGTAGCAATCCAGGCTACCGCCGCACAAGGAGCAAAACACCGCCAATGATGAGGAGAACAGGCAGGAACGCCTGACGAACCCAGGGAGTCCAGGGACCCCAGAGGGGAATAACGTACTGGGAAAGCCACAACGCGCCGATGATGACGAGAAACCAGGCAAGCATATGGCGACTGGGCTCTTTGTGGCTTTCCCCTGGCGAAGGTGAAGAACCCTCGTGAAGCAACCTTTCGTCTTCTCCTCTGGGTTCCTCGGGAATGAGAATCCAGGCGATGATGTAGGCCAGAATTGCCCCTCCCCCCACAAGAATGAGGAGCACGGCCACAATCCGCACCAGGGAAGGGTCAAGCCCAAAGTACTCCGCAATACCCCCACACACACCTCCAAGAATCCGGTCCTTTCGGGAACGGTACAGTCGCTTTTCCATGGTCACTCTCCCTATCAGGATGGTACAAGAATACCCCAAGGGGGGAATTTTTGCAAACCGGCTTGCATGGGGAGAAACTTTTGCTATAATACTTAGCGAAACTGTTTCAAAAGAATTTCAAAAAAGGATGGATCACCATGCCCAGAGTCAGTATCTACACCATCGCCAAGAAAGTCGGTGTTTCTCCGGCAACGGTCTCAAGGGCCCTGAACCATCCTGAGCAGGTCTCCCCGGAAACACGGACAAGGATCCTCCGGGCCATGGAAGAGCACGAGTTCATCCCCAGCATGCTCCCCAAAAGGAACGACACTGTGGGCATTGTCTACGAATGGCGGGAGGGCATTTTCCTCAACTACTACTTCTCCCGGCTCCTCAACGGTATATCCGCAGAGCTCCAGAAATTCAACTACAACATGCTCTTTTTCACCAGAGATCACTTTGCCTCCCCTCAGGAGTGGAGGACTTTCCTTCACCAGCACCACGTCGGTGGTGTCATGGTGATCACGCCTCCCAGAGATGACCCGAAAATCCGGCCGCTTCTTGCCCTGGGAAAAGACGTGGTCGTTCTGGGGTCCAGAGTCGAAGAAGACGTCCATTTCGTGGACTGCGAGAACATCCAGTCTACCCGGGTGGCCCTGCAGTACCTGTTCGACCTCGGTCACCGGAGAATTGGTTTCATCGGTGGTGACCTGACCCAGGTTGACCACGCTGAGCGCTTCAACGCGTACCAGACCTTCCTGAAAGAGCGGGGGCTCTTCCAGGAAGAATACGTTGCCATCACGAGCGACATCGCGGCCTTCGTCTCGGGTCAGGGAGGTTTCGAAGGCGCCGTAAAGCTTTTGAATCTCCCTTCACCACCAACGGCAATCTTTGTAGCCAGCGGCAACTGTCTCCTTGGGGTCCTGCGCGGCCTTGAGACCATAGGGAAAAGAGTTCCCGAAGACGTGTCCCTCGTGTGCTTTGATGACCTCGAGGAGATCGTCCCGGGTATTACCTCTATCCGCCAGCCGATTGAGCGCATGGGCCGCGTGGCAGCAGAAATCATCGTTCGCCAGACGCTGAAACGCAATGGCAACCTGGGGTTAGAACGGAAAATCCTTCCCTGCCAGTTTATCCCCAGAAACTCGGTGAAAAGCCTCGTTGGAGGAGGGAGGTGAAAAGACGAGAGAATTCGATTGTCCTCACTGTATCCTTTCCCAATGCTCTCGACGAAAGGAGGCTGAGGAACCGTGAAGCGCGTGTTGCTCATCGCGGTGTTTGTGCTCTTTCTTGTGTGGGGTGCTGTGGCTCAGGAGAAAATCACCCTCCAGTTCTGGCACACCTATAGCTTAGCGGAGATCAAAGTGCTCACCGAGCAGGTCGAGCGGTACATGCAGGAAAACCCTAACGTCCAGATTCAGCTCACGAACATCCCCTTCGAGCAGCGAGCCACAATGATTATCAACGCCATCAAGGGCGGCACTCCTCCGGACCTTTACCGTGGCGATATGCCCATGCAGTTTGAAATCGCCCGACTTGACGCTGCCTTACCGCTTGACGAGTACATCACAAAGAATGACCCAGGTATGCTCACGGATGTCCCAAAGAATGTCTGGGATATGTGCACCTATAAGGGAAGCATCATCGCTATTCCTGAGGATTTCTTTGTTCCGGTCATCTACTACAACAAAGACCTGTTCCAGGAGGCAGGAATAGGGGAATTCCCCACCACCTGGGATGGGCTTCTTGAAGCAGCCAGAAAACTCCACAAGCCCAGAGAGGGGAAATTCGGCATTGAGTGGATGAGCTGGGGAGACGGCCCTTACTGGTCCACGGGGGCACTCTTCCTTTCTAACGGGGGCAATTTCGTTGAGGACGGAAAAGTCGTCTTCGCCAGCGAGAACAACGCCAGGACCTTTGCATTTCTGACAGAACTCTTCCAGTATACCCCTCCTGGTCTTTCGACCTTCGGGTACGATGACTGGGATAAAGCCTTTTACCTCGGGAAAGTTGGGATTCAGCTCGGGAACGGCTCCTGGAGCATCGGCAACTACCGCGAACTCGCCCCAAACCTCAACTACGGTATTGCTCCGTACAACCTCGTCGGTCCCATGGGCACCGAACCCGTTGTCCCTGGACACGGCGTATGCTTCTACATGGTGATGAAAGGGACGAAGTACCCCGACGAAGCAGCAAAGGTCATCACCTGGCTTGTGAGCGAAGAGAACCACCTGGAGTGGTGCGAAAAGCTCTGGCATACCCCAGTGAGGACGTCTACTTTTGCCAATCCCTTCTTCGATGACCCGCGATTTGACGCCTTTAAATTTGAGCTCACCAGAGCCCGGGCAATCTTCACCGGTGACGTGGCCACGGTCTTCAACCCGCTCATCGCCGATACGTTCCGGAGAGTGTTCTGGGACATCATCGAAGGTGGCGCAGACATCGAGGCAACACTCAAAACCGGTGCCCAGGAAATGGAGAAAATCCTCGCCGAGCTTGGGAAATGAAACAAGGACCCTCCTGGCCCAGGGCCAGGAGGGTCACGGAGGATAGCCATGGTGCTCCGGAAGAGAACTTCGTGGATACTCTTGATGCCCCTTTTTGCCTTTCTTTCTCTGACCTTTTTCTACCCCATGCTCTATCAGTTCCTCCTGAGCTTCGAAGAGCACACCCTGTACACCGCTGAACCGTTCTTCGTTGGCCTCAGGAATTACGCCATCGTGCTCCAGGATCCCCTCTTTTTCGTGGCACTCAGGAATGCCCTGGTATGGACAGCCCTCTCGGTTGTTTTCCAGATTGTTCTTGGGCTTTTCGCCGCACTGCTCCTCAATATCCCGCGCCGGGGGTACCGGGTCTTCCGGAATCTCAGCCTGATCCCCTTCGTGCTCCCTCCCGTGGCCATCGCAGTCACCTGGAAGTGGCTGTACAATCCTCTCTACGGGCTCATCAACTACTTCGTGACCCTTCTTGGGGGTGAACCGGTGAATTTCCTTGGGAGGAATCTTGCACTGTACTCGGTGAGCTGGGTCAACATCTGGAAGGCCTTTCCGTTCTACGCCCTCTTCATCCTCGCCGGGCTCCAGTCCATCCCCCAGGAAATCCACGAAGCCGCACGCATCGACGGAGCAACGTCCTTTGCCATTTTCCGGTACATCACCCTCCCTCTCATCCGACCACTCCTTTTCGTCATGGCGCTCTTTGCCACGGTATGGACCTTCAACTACTTTGACCTCATCTACTCCATGACCCAGGGCGGTCCAGGGCACACCACAGAAATCCTGGCAACCCTCGCATACAAAACCGTCTTCCTCAAGCTCCGCTTTGATCACGCTGCCACGCTTGGAGTCTTCATGTTCCTCATCAACTTCGCCCTGAGCCTGGCCATCCTCACCATCTCAAGGAGGGTTGAATCATGAAAACCAGGGTACTTTCCACAGCGCTGTATTACTTCCTCATCGTTCTCCTCCTTCTCTGTATCCTCGTTCCCATTTACTGGCTCATCATGCCCTCCTTCCTCCCCCCGGACGAGATGTTNGCCTTTCCACCACACCTTTTCCCCAGGACCTTCACCCTGAAGAATTACTACGACCTGATTGTCACCTACCCGAAAACCGTCACCATCGATATGCTCCTGTATCTTCGAAATTCCTTCATCGCCTGTGGCATAGCAAGCTGCATCGTCCTTGTGATCAGTGTTCTTGCGGGGTACGCTCTCGCAAGGTCGTTCTTTCCAGGAAAAGGCACCCTCCGGACAGCGGTGATCCTCACCCAGATGATGCCGGCCGTGCTCTTTTTCATCCCTATCTACCTTTTCATGAAGCGGCTGGGTCTTGTGAACAATCTCCTGGCTCTCATCCTCATCTACCCGGGCATGGTGGCNCCTTTCAGCACCCTCATCAGCGAAGCCTANATTGCGAACATTCCTCAGGAAATCGAAGAGAGNGCCCTGCTTGATGGCGCAGGGGTTGGNACNATTCTCTTNCGCATCATCTTCCCCCTTGCCGCNCCCATGGTTGTGGCCATTCTCATCTACTCCTTCGTGTGGATGTGGAACGACCTGGTCATCGCCCTGGTCCTCTGCCATGCCAATGAGGTACGCACNGCAAGTGTNGGNCTNTTCAGCTTCATCGGGGCAGCAACGGTGGAGTGGGGTGGGCTCCTCGCAGGAACGGTGCTCTGCATTTTGCCACCCCTTCTGCTCTTTGCCTTTTTCCAGAAATTCATCATTCAGGGTATTCTTGCTGGAAGCCTCAAAACGTGAAGGAGGTCAGCATATGCACAGGCTCACCCTTGACGGATCATGGATTCTCGAAGGCTTACCGTACGGTGAAGGGGTAGAGAAGCAAGCGTACCGCCCGGATTACGTTCCTTCAGACCCTCTGGAAGCCCTGGTTCCCGGGGAGGTGCACCTTGATCTCCTTCGGGCAGGAAGAATCCCTGAACCCCTCTTTGGTGAGAACGCCAAACTCTGCCAGTGGGTTGAGGAAAAAGAGTGGTGGTACCGCCGGAAGTTCTCCGTTCCTGAAGAGTGGCTCACGCTCCATGCTGAACTTGTGTTCGAGGGCATCGACACCGACTGTGACGTGTACCTCAACGGGGAGCACCTCGCCCATCACGAGAACATGTTCGTCCCCCTGGTCATTGACGTTTCCGGGAAACTCCAGAGGGAAAACATCCTCGTCGTTCGGGTCGATTCCGGCGTGCCACGCATCAAAGACAAACCCTTCGTGCCGTATCCTGCGGGAAGCCCCGAGCAGGACTACCGCCGAGTTTGGGCGAGAAAAGCCCAGTTCACCTTCGCCTGGGACTGGGCTCCCCGCCTGGTGAACGTAGGTATATGGAGGAGCGTTTCCCTGCGCTTTTTTGAAGGGTTCGCCCTCCGGGATGTTTTTGTGAGAGGGAGTATCTCCTGCGACCGGAAATCTGCTACAGTCACTCTTTCTGGCGCGGTGGAGAACTTCTCCAAGAATTTCGCCTGTGAGCCGAGGCTCCGGCTTCGGGCACTCCTTTTTGAGGAAGAGGGAAAGAAACTTGTGACCTCAAAGGACGAGTCGCTCCGGGCCTATCCCGGTCTTACGAATTTCACCCTGACCCTTGAGGTTGCTCCGCCTCGCCTCTGGTGGCCAAACGGCTTCGGTGAACCCCACCTCTACAGAGTTCTTCTCCTCCTCCTCGATGAGGAGGGTCGGGAACTCGACCGCTTCGAAAAAGCCTGGGGCCTTCGGGAGGTTGCCCTCCGGCAGGAGCCCCTCTCAAGCGACGAAGGGGAGTCCTTCATCCTCACCGTTAACGGTGAACCCATCTTCTGCAAGGGAGCAGACTGGGTTCCGGCAGATTCCCTCATTCCCCGAGTCACAAGGGAAAAATACCAGAGGCTCATCGAAGAGGCCCAGAAAGCCCACTTCAACATGTTCCGGGTCTGGGGCGGAGGAATCTATGAAGACCCCTTCTTCTACGAACACTGTGCCCGCTGCGGCATCATGGTCTGGCAGGATTTCATGTTCGCCTGCGCCTACTACCCCAAAAGCCCTGAATTCTTGCAGGAAGTCGAGCGGGAAATTCAGGCGGTTGTGAAGCAACTTCGGAACGAAACCGCCATTGTCCTGTGGTGTGGCAACAACGAGCTCCAGTGGCTGCACGAGCGGAACAAGGAAATCACCGGGAAGAAGGACCTGGAATTCCCTGATTACGACATCTACCACATCCTCATGCCCCGCCTCCTCAAGGACCTCGACCCCACAAGACCCTTCTGGCCCTCAAGCCCCTACGGGGGGAGTGACCCGAACTCGGAGAACGAGGGGGACCGCCATTTCTGGGATGTGAGCATCCTCATTGAGGACCTGAAGGAACGGGTGAACTACGAGAACTACGCCAGAGACCGGGGGAAGTTCATCTCCGAATTCGGCATTCTGGCGCCTCCGGTCCTTGAGTCCCTCCGGGAGTTCATCCCCGAAGAGGAGCTCTTCCTTGATTCTCCTTCCTGGCAGTTCCACAACAACGTCTTCGAGCGGGAGAACATTCGGGGAATGCTCCGGGAGTTTGTCAAAGACCCGGAATGCCTTTCCTTCCCGGAGTACCTCCGCTTTGCTCAGCTCCTCCAGGGCGAAGCGTTGAAGTTCGCCCTTGAGCACTGGCGAAGACGGAAATTCCTCACCGCCGGGGCACTCTTTTGGATGTACAGCGATTGCTGGGGTGCTATCGGCTGGACGGTCATCGACTACTACCTCCGGAAAAAACCAAGCTACTACTTCGTCCGGCGAGCTTTCCAGCCCGTGGACCTTTCGCTGCGCCAGGGAGAGCACGCCGTGGAGCTTTTTGTGGTGAACGACACGCCGGAAACCCTTGCCCTTGCCGTGGAATACGGCCTGTCATGCTTCGACGGACAGGAAATCACCTCCGGGAACCTCTCCTGCCACATCCCTCCGAATAGCTCCCGGAAAGTCGGCGTGGTTCCCTGTGGAGCCGCAAAAGCAAGACCCTCCGAGGTCTTCTTCTGGGCCAGGCTCCTTGACGGAGACCGGGTGCTCGACTGGGAACGGTGCTTCTTCGTGCGTTTCAAGGACCTCAAACTCGAAAAAGCCCGGGTCGACTGGGACATCGTCTCTGAAAAAGGCGAAACCTTTATAGAACTCGTTTCACCAGTCTTTGCCTGGTTCGTGAACGTGGAACTCCCCTCCTCGTTCACTCCCGAGGACAACTACTTCGACCTTTTCCCCGGTAAGGTGCGGCGGCTGAAAATCACGGGCGAGGGAGAGCTCAAAAAGCAGGATGTGAAGATTTCCTGGAATAACGCTTGAAACACTCTCCCCAGGGCCTTAGGGGCCCTGGGGTTTCTCAGAGTTCTTCAAGCTCAAGACCAAACACCCGGGCAACAGAGCGGAGTTCGGGAATCCTTGCACCGCCAAGAAGGCACACGTGGTGCGAATAGAGCCCTTCAACAAGTCTATATCCATCCCGAACCCGAAGGAGCGCCCCATTCTCACAGTCTGAACCCGGGTACTGGACGTATCCCTCAAGGTTTCCCCAGGCAGCCACCATTTTCTTACAGGAAGGATGGAGCTTCACAAGCGTCACCGATCCCTCGGGAAGCCGGGCATCCAGGGCAATGGCGTTCTCGTCGACGATGCGGAGGACTTTTCGCCGAACGCAGAAGGACTGAGCGAAAGGTCGGGGGACAATCCCAAAGTACCCGCAGTGGGCAAGAAGCGCATGATGCTCAGGTTCCGGGACGTCAGGAAACCGCTCGATGCGCTCGTGCTTCAGCGCCGCCTCACCCATGAGGAAAGGATAGATGTTGGTCATCATCACCGGGGCCCGGAAAGGGAAGTACATGAGGCACTCAGTGAGAAGCGACAGAATATCGGCCTCACAGGCCCAGAGGATGCCGTACCGTTCAAAGAGCATGTCCCAGGCAAGGCAGGGTGTGGTGTCCGAGAAAAAGGACTCGTTGAGGCAGTTGATGCCCATGCCGAGGACGTTCTCGTGCTTTTCCAGTTCCTCGCGGAGGGCAAGGTACATCTTCACCGCGCTCCACAGGGAGCGCTCTGGAACCCCTGCAACCGGGATGTCCCATTGCTGCCATTCAGCACTGGCCGCAGCATCGGGAATGCCCTGAGCTTTTTGCGCAAGCTCCCGAAAACTCTTCACCACAACTTCTATCCCAAACGTCTCGGCAATGTTCTTCCGGCACTCTTCCTCCCACCAGAAAAAGCGCTTGAAAATCTCTGCTTGCATGCCCTCCCCGGGGTTATCCTGGAACACCAAAAACTTCGCCCCCTGGGCGTATCTCTTGAGCGCCAGAGCGCGGACGATAGTCTTTGTAAGCTCAAGAGAATACGGAGCAAAGACTGAAAGCCCCTGGGCCTTGAGGTAAGTGACGATCTCCCAGTCCCACATGTTCATCGTCCCAAAGGGAGAGGTTACGATGAGCACGGGAAGGCGATACGCCTGTATCGCCGCAACAGACCGGTATGCTTCCCCGAGAACCTGGGGGAAAAGGAGCGCATCGACACCAGGGACAACGTTTCCTAAGGGGACTGGATCGGTGATTTCCGCTTCATTTCTCAGGAATTCCCGGAGCCGGAGCACCTGTTCCCGGTACTCCGCATCCATTCCCGAAGCAAAGTACACTGGAAGAAGCGTCGCCTTCATATCTCACCCCTCCATGTGGTAAAGACAATCATACAGGTTGAGGGAAAGAAAAAACCTCATGCCACCGGCATGATAGCCCCCAGCGATTCTCCCTGGCCGACGAACTTCCGGTAGATGGCCCTGGCCTCTTCCAGAGAGAGTTCCCGGAGGTACGCTTCATACTGAAAGGGGAACTCCCACCCTAACCCAACCCGCTCGTAAAAGGCAAAGAGTGAGGCGAGAGAAGCCACGGTCTCGAAACTGTGGAGAAAGAGCCCTCTTGTGTAGGTTTTGGCCTCGTTGAACTCCTCCTCTTTCAGGTTGAGGAGATTGCGGAATTCCTCCCGGAGAATGCTCATCACGGTGTCAAAATAACAGGGCGCAAAACCACAGTACGCACAGAGGAACGAGGGGCCAAGGAGNGGCACGTAGATGGAACCAACCTGGTAGCTCAGGCCCCGGCTTTCACGGATACGCAGNAAGAGCCGGGAGTACATTCCTCCGCCCAGGGCGTTGTTGAGCACCTCGAAAGCAACCCGTTCCTTCACCTCAAGAAGTCCCGGAGCCCGGAACCCTAAAACCACCCAGCTATCCCGGACTTCCTTGCAATCCACAATCCGTAAAGAAGCGGGGAAAAACCTGTCCTTTGGGGGGAAAGGAAATTCCCGGGGGATGATCTCCCCGAGTTCCCGCTCAAGAACCCTGGCAATTTTTTCCCTATCGAACCTCCCCGCTACAGCAAGCACCATGTTGTTGGGCACAAAGGTTCGCTCGTACCAGGCGACGACCTCCTCAGGCGTTATCCGCTCAAGGCTCCTCACCTCCCCAAGGGTCGGAAAGGCGTAAGGGTGTCGGCCAAAGAAAGCTCGCTTGAAGCGGAGCATGGCTGCCTTCAGAGGGTCATCATCTAGAGAGCGGAGAAGGTCAATCAGGAAACGTTTCTCCTTCTCAACCTCTTCAGGGAGAAAAGCCGGAGCTTTCACAACCTCAAGAAAGAGCCCAAGAAGGTCTTCGGCCACCTCTGCAGGACCCTCCATCACCACCTTCCCCGTGAAATAATTCGAGGAACTCTGGATCGTTGCCCCGAGGCGTTCCACCGCCCGACTGAACTCAACACCACTGCGCCTTTTCGTACCCTTAAGGAGCGTCTCCTGCATGAGGGCCGATATCCCCCGCTCTTCCTCTTTTTCGAAGATATTTCCAAGGCCGAGGAGGAGGTGGAACACCACGAGTTCGCTTTCCCTGGGGATGAAAAGGAGCACCAGACCGTTCTTGAAGACCCGTTTTTCCACCTTGAAGGTACCAGTGCCCACTTCACTCACCTGGTTTGATGAGGATTGAGGTTCCCCGCTCAAAGTCCACATACCTTCGGGCCACCTCCACAAGGTCCTGCGGTTTCACCCGCTCNATCTCAAAAAGCGCCCGGAGACTCCGGTCAATACTGTCGATGGTATCAAGACGCCCCAGAAGCTCAGCACTCCCAAGAGTCGTCTCGGTAGCGCTGAAAAAGCCGCTTTTTAAGAGATTTTTGGCCCGTTTCAGCTCTTCATCGGTGGGCACAAAATAGGTGAGCCTTGTGAATTCCCCGCGAATGGCCTCCTCGATTTCTTCAAGGCTCCCCTGAGAGAAGGTGAAGAAGATAGCNAAGATCCCGGCGTGTTCGTAGTACGAGTACGTCGTGTGGATGGTGTCCACAATCTGCCGTTCTTCCCGAAGCGCCACGTTGAGCCGGGAACCCAGTCCATCACCCATGACCAGAGAAAGTAGCCGCAGAAGGTAGCAGTCGTCACTTTTTGATGCCCCCGCAGAGAAANCCGATAGCCCCGTAGAACCTCCGGACATCCATGACGCATTCCACAATCTGCCGCTCTGGGGAAGGTAACGGAGGGAAAAGCGGGGTATCGAGTTCCCGGGGAGCCGGGAAAGAACCAAAGAGTTCCTCGGAGAAGGCAAAAAGCTCTCCTTCCTGCAGATCCCCACTCACCGCAAGGACCATGTTGGCCGGGTGGTAAAAGCGTTCCCGGTGTCGCAGAAGGTCCTCCCGGGTGAACAGCCGCACCGTCTCCTCCCGCCCCAGAATGGGAAGGCCATAAGGAGTATTGGAGAAGACTCGCTCGTATAGGAGGCGTGCCAGGCGTTCCTCAGGGTCGTCCTCGTCAAGGTGAATCTCCTGAATGACCACCATCTTCTCCCGCTCGATGTCCTCAGGGTCAAAGAGTGGCTGAGTGACAAGCTCCATCTCGAGCGCCAGGGCCTCCTTCCAGAACTCCCGGGGAACAACAAGGTAAAAATCAGTGGTATCAAGAGACGTTCCAGCGTTCAGCGTCCCTCCAAGGGCCTGCACCCGCCGGGAGAGCAAAAGCCCCGGGAAATGAACCGTTCCCTTGAAGACCATGTGCTCGAAGAAATGGGAAATCCCGTTCTTCTCCGGTTCCTCGTCTTTCACCCCTGCCCGTACCCAGAGGTTTACCGCCACAAGAGGAGAGTCCATGCGGCGGAAAACCACTCGCGCGCCACAGGGAAGTACCCTTTTGGTGTAGGAGAGAAACCGCACTTCCCTTCCTCCTTCTGGAAAAAGGGGGCCAGAGGCCCCCTTTTCCTACACCCACCAGGCCTGACCAATCTTTTCGCGGATGACGACCTCCTTGAGGAAGGCCACCGCCTTCTCAAACCCCTCTTTCCCCGACATCAGGGAATCCTCGTGCTCTATGGAGAGGACACCATCGTACCCGATAAGGCGCAGGGTGCTCACAAAGTCCTTCCAGAAGCCAAAATCATGCCCATATCCGACGGTGCGGAAAATCCAGGAACGCTTGATTTCCTCGGTATACACCTTGGTGTCGAGGTTACCATTGACGAGGCTATTCACCGGGTCGATTTTCGTGTCCTTGGCGTGGACGTGGTACACTGCACCTTCGAGCTTCCGCAAGGCAAAAATCGGGTCAATGCCCTGCCAGAAGAGGTGGCTTGGGTCGAAATTCGCCCCGATGACCTCACCCACTGCTTCCCGGAGCCTGAGGAGGGTCTCAGGATTGTACACGCAAAAGCCCGGATGCATTTCAAGACATACCCGAACTCCGTGATCTTTAGCGAACTGTCCGGCTTTCTTCCAGTAGGGAATGAGCTTTTCCTCCCATTGCCACTTGAGTACCTCCAGGAAATCCGAGGGCCAGGGGCAGGTTACCCAGTTGGGGTACTTTGCATTCTCTGAGTCCCCGGGACATCCTGAGAAGGTGATGACGTTCTGGACCCCGAGTTTCTCGGCAAGAAGGACGCTGGCCTCGAAATCGTCATGGTGTTTTTTGGCAATCTCGGGATTCGGGTGGAGCGGATTTCCGTGGCAGCTCAGAGCGCTGATTTCAAGGCCCCGGGACTCCACTGCCTCTTTGAAGCGGGCGAGCTTCCCCGGATCTGCCAGAAGTTCCCTGGGATTACAGTGGGCATTCCCCGGGTACCCTCCGGTACCAATCTCCACCGCCTCCACGCCCTGTGCCTTCACATAGTCCAGAGCTTTCTCCAGGGGTTCGTTCTGGAAGAGTACCAGAAAAACGCCAATCTTCATAAAACTCTCCCTCCTCTCTTGACTTTTTTCTCCTCCTCCTCTATAAGAAAAAACAAAACTGCACGCCTTAGAGTATATCCTCCCAAGCCCAAGAACGCAACTCAGGACCAGGCAAGGGCAAAGCCATACCCAGAGGGGGGAAATTCCGTGGAGAACCAGAGGAGAATCCGTCTGGCGCAGCGAGTACGGAACATCGCTCCTTCAGCCACGCTCTCTATCTCAGCAAAAGCCCAGGCCATGAAACGCCAGGGAATTGATGTGATTTCTTTCAGTGCGGGGGAACCAGACTTCGATACTCCCGGGTTCATCAAAGAGGAAGCGAAGAAGGCCATCGACAGCGGTTTTACCAAATACACTGCTACTCCGGGTACTCCTGAGCTTCGGGAAGCCATCTGTGAGAAACTGCGACGGGAAAATGGTCTTTCGTACTCCCCTCAGGAGGTCATTGTCTCCTGCGGAGCCAAGCACTCGCTCTACAACGCCGTTATGACCCTCTGTGAGGCTGGGGATGAGGTGCTCCTTCCCGTCCCGTACTGGGTGACTTACCTGGAGCAGATCCGGCTGGCAGGAGGAAAACCGGTTTTTGTGGAGTGTGAGAAACCTTCCCTTGCTCCAGACCTCAACGTCCTGGAGCGAGCCATCACTCCGAGGACGCGGCTTCTTATCCTCAACAACCCTGCAAACCCTACAGGTGTGGTGCTTTCGGAGGAAACCCTTGCGCAGATTGCCCGCATTGCCGTAGAACACGACCTTTTCGTTATCTCTGACGAAATCTATGAGCACCTGGTGTACGAGGTCCCCTTTCCCCGAAGCATTGCCACGTTCCCGGGGATGAAAGAGCGCACGGTAGTCATCAACGGGGTCTCCAAGACCTTTTCCATGACTGGCTGGCGTATCGGGTACGCCGCTGGCCCCCGGGAGGTGATTGAGGGGATGGCGCGTCTCCAGGACCACATGACCTCCAACCCCACGTCCGTAAGTCAGAGGGCAGCACTCGCTGCCCTGCGCGCTCCGTCCTCGGTCGTTCGGGACATGGTGGAAGCGTTCAACAGCCGGCGAAAACTCATGCTCTCTCATCTCTCTGAGATTCCCGAAATCTCTTTTCCCATCCCTCAGGGGGCGTTCTACGTCTTCGTCGACTTCTCAAAGTACTGCAGTGGACGTTTTGCTGGGGAACCCATCGGAACCTCTGAGCATCTCGCAGAGCTCCTGCTTGAAGAAGCCCGTATTGCCTGCGTTCCTGGAAGTGCCTTCGGTATGGAAGGGTACCTCCGTTTCTCTTACGCAACTTCCGAGAAGGCCATAGAAGCAGGCATGGAACGACTCAAGAGCTTTTTGCAGCGCATAGAATAGGAGGTGTGTTGCGTGCCGAAAATCTATATCATTGACGTGACGAACCGCGATGGGGTGCAAACGGCAAGACTGGGGCTGGCGAAAATTGAAAAGACCATGGTGAACCTCTACCTTAACGAGATGGGGGTTTTCCAGAGCGAGTTCGGTTTCCCCACCACCCGTCATGAAACCAATTACCTCAATGCCAACCTGGAACTCGCAGAGATGGGCGTCATTGCCCCAATCCGCTTAAGCGGCTGGCTCCGGGCCACAAAGGGCGACGTGGAACTGGCGTATAAGCTCGTCCCCAAACTCAAGTACCTCAACCTCTCCATTTCTACCTCCGACCAGATGCTCAAGGGGAAACTCAACAAGACCCGGGAGGAAGTCATCAAAATGATGGTCGAGGCCGTTCAGGCGGCAAAGAGCTTTGGCGCTATCGGTATTGGCATCAATGCCGAGGACGCCTCCCGGTCTGATCTTGAGTACCTTGTGGATTTTGTCCTTGCGGGGAAGGAAGCCGGAGCCGAGCGTTTCCGCTACTGCGATACCTTAGGCTACGACAGCCCCTTCACCATCTACGAGCGGGTGAAATACATCGCCGAGAAAACCAGAATGCCCATCGAACTCCACTGCCACAATGACCTCGGCATGGCCGTGGCGAATTCTGTGGCTGGCGCTAAAGCGGCAATTGATGCTGGAGTGGATGCCTTCATTAATACCACCATCAATGGAGTGGGTGAGCGAGCAGGAAACGCCGATCTCGTTTCAGTCATCTTGGCCATAAAGTATGCAAGCGGCATTGAAGGGAAGTACCAGCTTGATGAACGGATCAACCTCAAGGCAGCCTGGAAGACCTGTAAGTACGCCTCATACGCCTTCAAGGTTCCTATTCCCATCACCCAGCCCGGGGTTGGGGCCAATGCCTTCGCCCATGCTTCAGGCATCCACGCCGACGGGGTACTGAAAGACCGGAAGAACTATGAACTCTACGACTTTGAAGAGCTCGGTCGGGGAGAACCGGAAATCATCGAGACCGGACGGCAAATCGTCGTGGGCGAGTACAGTGGCATCAAGGGATTCCGCAACGTTTACGAGAAACTGGAAATCGAGTTCAAAAACGAGGAAGAGGCCCGGGAAATCCTGGAACTTGTGCGTTTCGCCAACGTGGAAAAGCAGAAACCCCTTGTGGAGGATGAGCTCCGCTTCATCGCCAGGTACCCCAAGCAGGCCAAGCAGATCCTTACACTTATCCCCTGAAGGATGAGCGGGGGTTCCCCAGGGTTTTCCTCAACCGCACAAAGGAGGGGAACCCCCGGAGCACCTCATAACCGTTCCGGAAATAGAAGGCCAGCGCCCTGGTGTTTTCCCGCTCAACATCAAGAACAAGCCAGGAATCCCCTGAGTTTCGGGCTTCCTCTTCTACTGTCTGGAGCAGGAAACTCCCAAGGCCCCTCCCCTGATGGGGAGGGAAAACAGCGATGTTACTCAGGTAGTAGGCATCCCGGGGAATCTCCATGCGGAAGAGCTCAAAGAGAAAAGGGGAGAAGAGGCGAGGGAGAACGCAGGGGAAAAGCTGCAAAACGGTGTGGAGTCCCTTTGTCCTCCTTGTGCTACTACTCCACCCAAGCGCCATCCCCAGGATCTCATCCCTTCCAAGAATCAGAACATGGGAAGCGCTGAAGAGGCTCCGCTCATCCTCAAAGTACCGCTCAAAAACCCTGCGCCACCGGGGACCAAAAAGCCGCTCGAAAACCCTCCCCCCTGAAAGCTCAAGGAGGCGAAGGAACGCCTCTCGATCCTCTACC
>APCU01000020.1 GCA_000347575.1 Candidatus Caldatribacterium saccharofermentans OP9-77CS
GGATCAAACCCTCCATGACAAACCTGTGAAGGTCCTCACAGAGGACCTGATTTCCTGGTTCTCTGTACGGTACCACCTTCAGGAAGTAGGCGGAATATTCACTTGTCAAGGTGCGCCTTTTCGCCCTGGGGGAGCCAGGGCAAGAGATAATTTAGCACAGGGGTGGGGAATTGTCAACAAGGACCCGAAAAAATTCGGGATTATCGCACTCTTCCCACGGGCATGAGATAGAGAGGGTGCTCGCTTGGGGGGAGATTCAGGGCTTTCTTCACCCCCTCATCCTGGAAAGCCCCAACCACGACAGTCCCAAGACCGAGAGCCTCAGCCTGGAGGTAGACGTTCTGGGCAGCATGACCAGCTTCCATATGCACGTACCGGATACCCCGTTCACCGTACTTCCGGGTTGTCCGCTCGTAGACTGCGGTGAAGACAAGAACCGCCGGTGCTTCACGAATCCAGCGCTGGAAGAGCGCCACCCTGTACAAGTCTTCTCTCCTGTCACCCTCAAGAACCCGCAAAAGCTCGTGCTCTTCAGGAAGGTACCGGTACACTCCAGGCAAAAGGCCCTCGACCTCTCCGACGACAATATAGACCTCCAGAGGATACAACGCACCCGCTGAGGGAGCCGTGCGGAAACCCTGTGCCCTGTCCGTGACGCCCTGGGCTGCCCAGAGTAGCTGGGCAATCTCTGGAAGGGTCAGAGGGGATCGGGCAAAAGAGCGATACGAACGACGCTGCAGGAGCGCTTCCTCAACAGAGGTGTCGCTATCAAGCCGTGGGGAAGGCAGGGCAATCCTCTCCTCAGCATATCCCCGCATCCCCCACCACCCCACAAAAAGCAGAACGAGGAGAAACAGCACCACGCGCATTTTTCTCCCTCCTTTTTCAGAGTATCACCGATTCTCATCCTCCCCATAGAGAACCCTCTTGAGGTAGCGGAGCGATTGTCGCAGCATAGGGCCAAGAAGGCGATCGCTGTAATCCCGACCGAGCTTTGGTCCGGGGAGTTCGAGATACCCCACTATGCGCTGTTTAGGGAGGAGATGGCACTTCTCAAAAAGTAGGAACCGGATGCTTCGCACATCCACCACACCCCGAGCAAGGTTCTCCGGCTCAAACCCAAAGGTCTCGTGGTACATAGCATCGGTGTTTTTCCAGTGGAATTCATGGAGATACGGAAATGTGGCCACAAAAAGTGATATGTGGTCCTCGCGGAGCCTCCCCTCTTCGTCCACAAAGCCGTGGGAGACGTCGGCACAGAAGCCAAAGCGAGCTGCTGTATCTCTGTACTTTTGCCAGTACGCGGTCAGCTCCTCTCCGATTGCCCTGACCTCCCGGGCACTGCAGGGAGGCTCAGCGTAACACGACATGGGCTCTGTAGTGAGCCACTCAAGACCCCAGGACTTTGCATAGTGCAGGAGTTCCTTGATCTTCTCGAGGTATCTCCGGATGCCCCTTTCCCGGAAATCCAGACGGTCCCGAGGAAAGGCCCCCATGGAAGCACCACAGGACGAAGCCCCAAGAAGGGCAGCCACCTCAATGAGTCTCCGGTAATTGCGTTCTGTGACGGCCACCATCTCCGGGTCCTCCGAGAGGAATCCCCCAAGCTCCCGGTACGCCGAGAAAACGCTCGAGATGATGATACCCCGTTTCTCCGCCTCTTCTCGCAACCTCAGGAAATACGAATCGGGGAGGAAGTAGAGTTCAAAGAACGTCCCAAGCTGGAGGTGCGTGACTCCCTCTTCGGCCATAAGGTCAAAGAGCCACTGGAACGAGTACCGGTATGTGATAGGGTCGCTCTTCACCCCGAGTAAGAGCTCCAGAGACACCGGCGCCTTCTGGTATTCCTCTTGCTGCAATCTCTCCTGCATCGTTGCACCTCACTTCCAGGGCTCGTTCGAAGCCCGGCGAACGTTCACCTCATCGATGACCGCGTTTTTGTTCCGCATGGTGAGCAAAAACCAGACGATTTCGGCAATTTCTTCCGGGGTGATGAGCCGTTCTCCAAGGAGATCCGGACGCATGGCAGCAATGAGGTCCGTTCCTACGCCTCCAGGAGCGATAACGTGCACCCGAATCCCCTCCGGGTGCAGTTCTCGAGCAAGAACCTTCGTAAAACCCATGAGGGCGTGTTTTGAGGCCGTGTAGGCTCCCTGGTGAACGTAGCCCTTCGTTCCCACCACAGAGGAGATATTGATGATAGTAGCCAGTGCAGAACGGCGGAGGTACGGCAGGGCTTCCCGACAGATGAGAAAGGGAGCGCGGACATTCACGGCCATTTGGAGCTCCCATTCTTCAAGCGTTGTCTCTTCGAGGGGCTTCGCAAGAGCCACTCCAGCATTGTTCACCACAACATCCAAACGCCCGAAGTATTCTCCGGCTTCACGCACAAAGCGGATAGGGAAAGCAGGATCTGCAAGGTCTCCAGCGCAAACGAAGACCTCAGCACCAAATGCTGCAAGCTCAACCCTCAGGGTTTCCAGTGCCTCCTGAGAACGGGCACAGAGCGCAAGGTACAATCCCTTCTCCGCAAGAGTTCTGGCAATAGCGCGGCCAATCCCACGACTGGCTCCCGTAATAAGAGCAACCTTCCCTCTCCACTCTTCCATGGCATTCCCCCCAGAGCCTCTTTCTATCTTAGCACAAAAAATTCTTTGGGGATTTCCTCTCATCCCCTTCAGAGTACGCTCCTTCAACCGATATAATACTTTGGAGCCCGGGGATGAAAGGGCAAACTCCCCGAAAGGGGAGGACGCAAAGCCACAGGCCTACGGTGTTTCCTACCACGGCGGCTGGGCTGCCAAGCTCCGGCGTTGAGTACTCCAGTACTTCACTTTGGGGGGAACACACATGAAACGGTGGCATTGCTCTTTTTCGCTCAAAGCTCGCCTTGCCCTTCTTGGAGTCCTTGCGGTTGTGGCTTCAGCGCTTGCTGTCGGGCTTTTCAGTCTCTCTCTGAGCCAGAAGGAGATGCTGAAGAAGCGCCAGGAAGCGACACAGTTCATCGTTGAAGCGGCAATGTCCCAGATTCAGGCTCAGTATGAAGCCTTCCAGAAGGGAACCATCTCTGAGGACGAGGCCAAAGCCCAGGCCCTGAGTATCCTCGAGCGTCTCCGGTATGAAGGCGGAAACTACGTGTGGGTGAACGACCTGAAACCCTCCATGGTCATGCACCCCATAAAGCCTGAGCTCAACGGGCAGGACCTCACCGATTACAAGGACCCTCAGGGGAAACGGCTCTTCGTTGAAATGGTGAAGGTCTGCAAGGAGCAGGGAGCAGGCTTTGTGGATTACCTCTGGCCAAAACCAGGCTTCACTGAGCCCGTCCCCAAGGTTTCCTATGTGGCACTCTTCAAGCCCTGGGGGTGGATTGTGGGAACCGGAGTGTACCTCGACGATGTCCGGGCCTACATGAGGGGAATAACCCTGCGAATGGTGATCATCATCGCCATTGCTGTTGCCGTCCTTGCCGTCGTCTTCCTGTTCCAGGCTTTTGCCATTGCTCGTCCCGTTGAGGCTCTCGTCCGCCATGCAGAACGTGTGGCCCAGGGAGACCTCACCAATAGCCTTGCTGTTCTTCGCCGGCGCGATGAAATCGGCCGGCTCTCTCAGGCCTTCCACACCATGGTCGAAAGCCTCAAGGATATGATCCAGAGCGTTTTCCACACAACCGACGCTCTGGCCTCCTCAAGCAATGAAGTGTCCGCATCGGTGGAAGAGGTGGCCAAAGCTACTGAAGAGATCGCCCAGACCATCGCCCAGGTGGCTGAAGGTTCCACTCGCCAGAGCGAAGAGCTCAACGCCATTGACGAGGAGACCAAAAACATCGCCAGAAAAGCCGACCAGGTTTTTGAAGCCACGGAACGCAATACTAAAGCAGTGCTCAACATTACCGCCCACATGGAGGAGAACATGAGAGCACTGGCAGCGATTGAGGAGGCCCTTGAAAAAACCGCCCAAGAGGCACAAAGTGATAGAGAAGCGGCGGAAAGAGGGAAAGAGTCGCTCAAGGTGCTTGGAGAAAGCATCCAGCTGATTTCCCGGGGTGCCCAGGAGGTCGCCCAGGCGATTCAAACCCTGAACGCCCGGTCTGAAGAAATCAGCAGCATCGTCGGTATCATCACGAGCATTGCCGAACAGACCAACCTCCTTGCCCTCAATGCTGCAATTGAAGCTGCCAGAGCCGGAGAGGCAGGGCGGGGATTCGCCGTGGTGGCAGAAGAAGTGCGCAAACTCGCTGAGGAATCCTCCCAGGCTGCGGAACGCATTGCCCGACTCATTGAGGAGATCAAAAAGGATATGACCCGAGCTTCAGAGAGCATGAACGAGGCAGAAGAAGAGGTGGAAAGAGGGGTTGCCCGGCAGAACGAGGTGAACAGGAACTTCGAATCCATTATCGCCTCTGTTGACCGGACGCTCCAGGAAATCCAGGGACTGTACCAGGCCCTCCACCGGGCAAAGGAATCCCTGAACGAAACCCTCAAAGAGACTGAGACCATCGCTCGGCTCTCTGAGGAAAACAACAAAGCACTCAACGAAATCGCCAAAGCCATCAAAGTCATCACGGACAAAATCGCCGCCGCAGCCTCGGTATCTGAAGAGAACGCCGCAGCCAGCGAAGAAGTCTCCGCTTCAGCAGAGGAGCAGAACGCTTCCCTCCAGGAAATCAATAAGGCCACCGGAGCTCTGGCCCAGCTTGCGGAAGAGCTCAAGGAGAAGGTCAAGCGCTTCACGGTTTGAGTTTCCTTGCCTTCACCCCTCCCTAATGGTATATTAGGGAGGGGTGAAGACTATTGCCTGTAGCGCGGGTGCTTTTAGCCTACAATCAGGCTGTGCTCTCTCAGGAAGAAGAAGAATACTACGCAACCCAGCAGGAACTCAAGGGACAGACGCTCACCCTCATCCAAGAGGCCCTGAGAGAAACCGGATATGAAGTGGTGCTTTTCGATGTTGAACGCCCTCTTGAGGAAGTGGTGGCCTGTCTCCTGTCTGAGGACATCCACTTCGTCTTTAACGTCACCACCTGTGTCTCGTCGGTATACAGCCAGGCACTCTTGCCTCTGCTCCTTGACGCCCTGGATATTCCTTATCTTGGTTCCCGTGCGGTAGTCCATTCACTTTGCCTAGATCGTTCTCTGACGAAGCTGGCCCTGAGGGGCCTTGGTGTTCCCACACCCTCCTTTTTCCTCTGGGCTCCCCAAGTTCCCTGGCCCGAGAACCTTGAATTCCCTGTTCTTGTGAAACCCCGTTTTCGGGAATACCGAGGAAGAAAGCTTGGGGGTTTCATAGTCCATGACCACGAGGCCCTCAGGAAAGCCGCTCTTGAGCTTTTTGAGATGACCGGGGAGAAAGTGATTGTCGAAAAGTACATTCCCGGAAGAGAATTCGTTGTTGGCCTGTGGGGCAATGACGAGGAAACCGCTCCCCTGCCCATTCTCGAAATCACCCCCCTCAGTCGGGACTTCCCTCCCTGCGAGGAAATCCTCAGGCGAGGGGAACGGGTTCTGGGAGTGGCGGACCTTCCTGAGGAAATCGTCCTTCAGATTCAGCGCATGAGCCTCAAAATCTTCCAGGAACTCAACATGCGCGACTACGCCACGTTCCGCCTGATTCTCTCCGAGGGAGAAGCTTTGCCGCTTTTTCTTGAAATCAATGCCCTTCCGCTGCTCTACTATCGCCAGAGTCCTTTCCCGGAGATGTGCGCTGCCTTGGACATCGACTATACGGGTATGGTGCAGCGCCTCTTCCACATCGCCATGAAACGGGTGAAAACACGTGTCTAACCCTTTACCCTTTGCCGTTCTTGGGGCAGGACACGGTGGGCAGGCTCTGGCGGGGTACCTTGCCCTCAGGGGTTTTCCGGTGCGGCTTTTCAACCGGACTCCCGAACGTCTTCGTCCTATACAGCTCCTTGGGGGTATACAGGTTGAGGGAGAGGTGAGTGGTTTTGCTCCCATCCCGGTTGCAACCTCGGATATCCGGGAAGCCATAGCGGGCGTTCAAGTCATCATGGTGGTTCTCCCGGCCACAGGCCACCGGGACATTGCCGAACGCCTGAGCCCTTACCTTGAAGACGGGCAAATTATCGTCCTCAACCCTGGGAGGACAGGAGGCGCGCTTGAAGTACGTCAGGTGCTTAGAGAAACTTCCTGCACAAAAGACGTCCTCATTGCTGAAGCTCAGACCTTCCTCTTCGCCAGCCGGATCAGCGGACCAGCACAGGTCCGGATATTCCGGGTGAAGAATAGCATCCCGGTCGCTGCCCTACCGGCGTACGAAACCGTGAGGGTCGTCCAGACGCTTCGGGTTGCCCTGCCCCAGTTTATTCCCGAGGACAGCGTCCTGAAAACGAGTTTCAATAACATCGGCGCCGTTTTCCATCCCACCATCACCATCCTCAACGCGGCCCGAATAGAGAGCACCCACGGGGAGTTCGATTACTACATCGAGGGCGTCACACCCTCTGTTGCTCTTGTCCTTGAAGAGGTGGACAAGGAGAGGGTCAAGGTAGCTGAAGCCCTGGGAGTTCGCGCCATCACTGCCCGGGAATGGCTGTACTCAGCCTACGACGTTTCCGGGAGAAATCTCTTTGAGGCTATCCAGAACAACGCAGGATACCAGGGGATTCGAGCACCCTCCACCATTTTCCACCGGTACATCACGGAAGATGTCCCTACAAGCCTCGTCCCCATTGCTTCTTTGGGGAAAATGCTCGGTGTGCCCACGCCGACCATCGATAGCCTCATTCACCTTGCTTCGGTTCTCCATGGAAGAGATTACTGGAAGGAGGGAAGAACGGCGGAGAAGCTTGGATTGCAGGGGTTGAGCGTGAAGGAAATTCACGAGCTGGTGGTGACCGGTGGAAAGTAAAAAAATCCTCGGGGCTTCGCTGGGAACCTGCGTTCACGTTGCCGGAGTGTACGGATTCCTGACCCTTGCGGAACGCTTCGGATACCAGACGGTCTTCCTTGGTCCTGCCCGCTCTCCCCAGGAGGTCGTCGAGGCGGCTTTACAAGAACGCCCGTCAATGGTCATCGTTGGGTACCGTCTCACAGAACGCGTGGCAGAGAAGCTTTTTGAGGAGCTGCAAAGCCTCATAACCAGGCACGGTCTCTTTCGAATTCCCTGGGCTTTGAGCTGTACTCCTCAAATTGAGCCCGTAGCCCGCAAATCTGGCCTTTTTACCTATATCTTTACCGGAAGGGAGCCATTTTCGGAGATTGTGGCGAGCCTGACCGGCTCAAGAGAAGAACGCAGGGAGGACACCTATCCTGAAACCCTTCCTGGGCGCATTGCCGCCAGGTACCCCTTTCCCCTTCTCCGCCACCACTTTGGCCTCCCTACAGTGGAGGAAACGGTGGAAGGGGTACGCCGCATAAGCGAGGCGAAAGTGGTGGATATTATTTCCCTTGGCCCGGACCAGAACGCCCAGGAGTTCTTCTTCGAACCTCACAGGATGGACGAAACCCACAAAGGAGCAGGGGGAGTTCCCCTGCGGCGAAAAGAAGACCTCGTGGCCATATTCGAAGCCTCTCGAAGGGGGAATTTCCCCCTCCTTCGCTGCTACAGCGGAACAAATCACCTCAAGGAGTGGGCACACCTTCTCCACGAAACCATCCGCATCGCCTGGGGGGCAGTCCCCATCTTCTGGTACAGCGAGCTCGATGGACGGTCAAAACGGCCACTCCCTGAGGCCATCAGAGAGAACCTGGAAGCCATGAAGACCTATATCGACCTTGGCGTTCCCATAGAGGTGAACGATGCACACCAGTGGAGCCTCCGGGGAGCGCCAGACAGTGTCGCTGTGGCCTCCTTCTTCCTTGGGGCGTACATTGCCAAAAAGCTCGGCGCTCGGTACTACGTTGCCCAGTACATGTTGAATACCCCTCCGGGCATTGCTCCCCGGGCGGATCTTGCCAAAATGTTTGCCAAAAAAGACCTTGTGCAGACTCTTGAAGATGCGACCTTCACCGTCTTCACCCAGATCCGGGGAGGGCTGGCCCACTTCTCTCCACATCCTGAGATTGCCAAAGGGCAGCTTGCGGCTTCGACCTTCCTCGGGCTTTTCCTCCGCCCCCATATTGTCCACGTGGTGAACTTCTCCGAGGGCGACCACCTGGCCCGACCTGAAGAGGTCATCGAAAGCGCTCATATTGTTCAGGGAGTCCTGAAAGATGCCCTTTTTGACCTTCCCGACGTCACGAAAGACCCCTACATTGCAGAACACCGGGCACGGATAAAGCATGAAGCACTCCTCCTTCTTGAGGCTCTAAAGAGCCTGGGTCAGGGGGAAGACCCTTTCCTCGACCCAGGGGTCCTTGCTGGAGCAGTCACAAGAGGTTTCTTTGACGCCCCTCATCTTCTTGGCAACCCCTGGGCTAAAGGAAAGGTTCAGACGAGAATCGTTGAAGGTATGCTTTACCCTGTTGATGAAAAAGGGCGTGCACTCAGCGAGGAAGAACGTCTGAGGCGCCTGGGATTCTCCTTTTAGAGAATCCCCTCCCGCAAGAGGAGTTCGGCAATCTGGATGGCGTTGAGCGCCGCCCCCTTGCGGAGCTGGTCCCCGACTACCCAGAGGTTCAACCCCCGCTCTAGAGAAATGTCCTCCCGAATCCGCCCAACGTAGCACTCGTCCTTTCCGGCAACGAAAAGGGGCATCGGGTAGAGACGATTCTGCGGGTCGTCCTGAACTACCACTCCGGGGAAGTTCGAAAGGAGTTCCACCGCTTTCTCCCGGGTGATTTTCCGCTCCGTCTCAATGTTGATGGCCACGGAATGAGCCCGGAACACTGGAACCCGAACACAGGTTGCCGTCACCTGGATGGAAGGATCCTCCATAATCTTTCGTGTTTCCCAGACCATTTTCATCTCTTCCTTCGTGTAGAAGTTCTCTAAGAATACGTCGATATGGGGAATGAGGTTAAAGGCAATCTGGTAGGGGAAAACCCGTGCCTCCAGGGGTTTCCCCTGGGCATAGGCCACAACCTGTTCTTCGAGTTCCCTCATGGCCTGTGCTCCTGCCCCGGAAGTCGCCTGGTAGCTTGCCGCCACAATCCGGCGAATCCTCCCGTAATCGTGGAGGGGCTTTAAGGGAACAACGGAGATAATGGTGGTGCAGTTGGGATTGGCGATGATACCCCGCTTCTTCACCTCGTGGACCCGGTGGGGGTTAACTTCTGGAACGATCAGAGGAACATCGTCTTCAAGACGGAACGCAGAAGAGTTGTCCACCACCAAGCACCCACTCTCCACCGCTTTGGGAGCAAACTCCCGACTCACGGAAGCACCAGCGCTGAAGAGTGCAAGGTCACACCCGGAAAAACTCGAAGGACCCAGAACCTCGACAGGGATTTCCTCCCCCCTGAAATGCACCGTCTTCCCCTGAGAGCGTGGAGAGGCCAGAGGTTTCAGGTCCCGGAGAGGGAATTCCCGCTCCTCAAGGATGCGGAGCATTTCCTGTCCGACCGCTCCTGTGGCACCAACCACGGCAACCCTAAGAGCCTTCACAGAGAATCACCTCACTGTCGCTGATAAATGTCCTGTGCAGTGCCTGAACCGATTCTTCAACCCTGTCCTTCGGGATGAGACAGGAAATCCGGAGATTTGAGGTGCTGATCATGTCAATGTTCACCCCACACCGTGCCAGGGCGTCAAACATGCGAAAGGCGATTCGGGGGTCATTCGCCACTCCTGCTCCCACCACCGATACCTTACCCACATCTCCGTCGAACTTCACCCCTTCAAAAGAGAGGGTTTTTTGCAAGTCCTCGAGAGCCCTCCGCACCTTCCCCTCGTCTTCCTGGGGGATCACAAAGGCAATGTCCTTCTTGCCCTCCCGCCCCTCGCTTTGAATAATCATATCGAGGGATACCGAAAAGTCAGCAAGAGTCCGCAGGATGAGGGCAGCAACACCGGGCTCGTCCGGAACCCCGAGAAGGACAACCTTGACAACTTCAAGACTATGGGTGATGGCCCGTACCTTGGCCTCTTCCATATTCTCCACCTCCTCCACCCACGTTCCTTCCTCCTCGAGAAAAGTCGAGCGAACGTGAACCCGAACCTGGTAGAGCCTTGAAAAGCCCACCGCGCGAAGCTGCAGGACTTTTGCACCAAGGCTTGCCATCTCCGACATCTCATCGTAAGAAATGCGAGGGATTTTCCTTGCCTCAGGGACAATGCGGGGGTCTGCTGTGAAGACCCCTGCAACATCGGTGTAAATCTCGCACACATCGGCCCGAAGAGCTGCCGCCAGAGCACAGGCCGTGGTATCGCTCCCTCCCCGGCCAAGGGTGGTGATGTCCCCGTCTTCGGTAACACCCTGGAAACCAGCGACGATAACCACCTTTCCCTCGTTGAGGTGACGGAAAATCCTCTCCACCTCGACCCTGAGAATGCGAGCCTTAGTGTGCACGTCGGTGGTGATGATTCCTGCCTGTCCCCCAGTAAGAGAAATCGAGGGTACTCCCTGGGCAAAAAGAGCAATAGAGAGCAGGGCAATGGAGACCTGTTCTCCTGTGGCAAGGAGCATATCCACTTCTCGTTCCGGAGGAAACGGATGGAGTTCCCGGGCCATGGCAAGCAAGGCGTCGGTGGTTTTCCCCATTGCCGAGACCACCACAACCAGTCGGTGACCTTCGAGGAAGTACCGGCGAACCCGAGAGGCCACGTGGCGAATCCTCTCCAAATCGGCGACTGAAGACCCTCCGTATTTCTGGACGACAAGACTCACAGGATTTCAACCCTCGCGCCCTTTTCCTCAGGATGCACTTCCTGAATTCTCACCGCCACACCCCGGGCAGCGAAAATTCCAGCGATTTCTTTTTTTTCCTCTTCCTCAAGGGGTCGGGAAAGGACAAGAAGCAATGTTGGGCCAGAACCGCTGATGACCACATTCCCCAGGCCCTTTCCTTTCACGTATTCCTTCACTTCAGGGAAACCAACCACATACTTCCCCCGGTACGGTTCATGGATACGGTCCTCCAGGGCACGGAAGAACCCTTCACGGTCCCGGGTAAAGAGGCTTCCCAGAAGGAAGGCAAGGTGAGAAAGGGAGAACACCACATCCTCCCTGGGATAGGAAGCGGGGAGCACACCCCGCATGACTTCGGTGCTCAGAGTATAGTCGGGAATGAGCACAAAGAGGGAGAAAAGCGGGGGAAAGGAAAACCGCTGGTAGAAGACCCTGCCTTCCTCCCGGAGGGCAATGGTGAACCCCCCCACAAAGGCCGGGATGACGTTGTCAGGATGCCCCTCAAGGGCAACAGCAAGCTCGAGCATCTCCTCAACTTTCAGCTTTCCCCCACAGAGGGCATTCGCCACCATTACTCCGGCAACGATGCATGCAGCGCTACTCCCAAGCCCCCGGGCAATGGGGATGCCGTTTGTGGCGCAGACCCTAAGGCCTACCCCCTCAAAGCCAAGCCGCTCCCAGGTTTCCCGCACGGCAACGAAAAAGAGGTTCCGCTCGTCCTGTGGAACCTCCCCCTCTCCCTCCCCACGGTGGTGCAGAAAGAAGGACCGTTCCTCTGTAGTTTCCACTTCTACCTTATAGGTGAGATCAAGGGCAAGACCTAAAACGTCAAACCCGCAGGAGAGATTTGCTGAGGTCGCGGGAACACAGACACGGAGTTTCAAGGCCTCTCCCCCCCAAGTCCGAGGAGCTCCACCACCGCTTCTTCCCGTGGCTCAACCTCTTCAATCTTCCCCTCATTCTGCCTGACAGCAATGTCAGGATCCTTCAGGCCATGCCCGGTGAGGATGCACACCACCGTCTCTTTCCCCCGGAACACTCCTTCCCGGGCCTTCTTCATGATGCCTGCAAGGGAGGCCGCAGAAGCGGGTTCCACGAAAAGCCCCTCTTCCTCCGCAAGCATCCGCTGGGCAAGGAGAATCTCCTCGTCGCTCACAGCGTCAATGAGCCCACCAGACTCGTCCCGGGCAGCAATAGCGCCTTTCCAGCTGGCTGGATTGCCAATGCGGATGGCGGTGGCCACCGTCTGGGGATTTTCCACGGGCTTCCCCAGAACAAGCGGGCAGGCACCTTCAGCCTGGAAACCAAACATTTTCGGAAGAGCACGAGTCTTCCCCCGCTCGAAGAATTCCTTGAAACCCCTCCAGTACGCCGTGATGTTCCCCGCATTCCCTACGGGAAGTGCAAGGATATCGGGAACACCTTCAAGCCACTCCACAACCTCAAACGCCGCGGTTTTCTGCCCCTCAATACGGTAGGGGTTGATGGAGTTGACGAGCGCCACCGGATAGTTGGCCGTGATAAAGCGCACGATACGCAGTGCATCGTCAAAGTTTCCGCGTACTGCCAGAACTCTCGCTCCATGCATCAGCGCCTGAGAGAGTTTCCCCAAGGCGATTTTCCCCTGAGGGATGAGGACGATGCAGGAAAGCCCTGCCCTGCGGGCATAGGCTGCAGCCGAAGCAGAGGTATTCCCGGTCGAGGCACACATCACCACTTCCTTCCCCTCTTCCTTGGCCTTGGCAATGGCCACCACCATCCCCCGGTCTTTGAAAGACCCCGTGGGGTTCATTCCTTCGAACTTGAAAAAGAGCGCTCCCACGCCAAGGCGCTTCTCCAGAGACGTCGAGCGAATGAGAGGCGTGTTGCCCTCCTCAAGGGTCAGAAGCGGTGTCGCCGCCGTTACAGGTAGGTATTCGGCAAAGTACGCAAGAATTCCCGGCCAGCGCAAGAAAAACTCCCCCTTCTTTACTCTGAGTTCCTTTTAGCATACCATAAAAAAATATGGAGAAAAAGCACGTGCTTCTTATCAGCAACGGATACGGAGAGGATTCCTTCGCAGCCCTTATTCTGAAAGAACTCCTGGAACTGGCTGAAGCCCAGGGTGTTGCCCTTGAGGTGAGCATTGTCCCCCTGGTGGGGGAAGGCAAGGCCTTTGAGGGCACAGCGCAAAGGTTTCCAGGCCGGGTGAACCTACTCCACGTTTCCCCCTCTTTTCCGTACGGCGGGGTGTACCTGGGGAGCTTTCCCCAGCGCGTCTTTCGGTTTCTCACCGANGCATTTCGGGGAGGAATAAGGAATGCACTGGCCGTTTTTCGCCTTCTCAGGAACTGTCCCCTGTCCTTTGACATGGTGATTGGAGTTGGAGACATTCTTCCTCTCCTTTTCGGTCTTCTGGGCACCGGAAAGAAGGTGTATCTCTTCGCCTGTGCCCATACTGACCTTTTGCGGATTCGAAAGAAACCCTATGAGCGCCTGGGAAGGATCACGGCGTTCTTCTTCCGGTATGGGGCGGCGAAAGTCTATACCCGAGATGCTCCGACTGCTCTGTGGTTCCAGAGTCTGGGTATCCGGGCCGAATTCCTTGGATTCGTGGGTCCGGAAATCCTTTCGGGTTCCTGCAGGGGAAAAAACATTCTCTTCCTCCCTGGGCATCGAGGGGACTGGGAGAGAAACTTCCTTTTCCTTGCGGAAACAATACTTCTTGCCCGGGACGCTCTGGCTCCTTTCGCCCTCCATTTTGTCTTCCCCCCGGAACAGAGCGCCACGCAGATAGCGCGCACCATCCAGATGGCCCGTGGAGAGCTCGTCGATCCTTCTTCTTTTTTTCTGGGGCGGCAATCCATTTCCTTCAGCCAGGGAGACTATTTTGCGCGCCTTGGAAGCGCCTCCCTCGTTGTAGGATTTGCGGGAACAGCCCTCGAATACGCGGCGTTCTGCGGCATCCCCTGCATTGAACCCTGCCTCAAAGATGCTATCCAGGCCAACCCCCACTTTCTCGTTTCACGACAGGCTCTGCTCCTTCGGGAAGCCCTCGTCCCTGGGGGAGACACCCCGGAAAAAACTGCCCGCGTTCTGCAGAAGGTCCTGAGGGATCTCCACGTTTTTCAGGAAAGGGCACAGCAATTTGCCAGGACCACCTGGCAGGGGCAGGGAAAAGGGGCAAGGAACATTGCCTGGGACCTCCTCAGCACTCTTCGCACAGTGCCTCCGAAACCCCAAGATACAACACTTGCTGTGGGCGACTCTCGTAACGGTACACGGTGATGCCTTTGCATCCAAGCTCATGGGCCAAAAGGTACACCCGGAAGACATCCTGAGGGGTTGCAGACTCTGGGAGGTTTACCGTTTTTGAAACGGCGTTGTCCACGTACTTCTGGAAGGTTGCTTGAACCCGGACATGGAACTCTGGAGGAATCTCTAAAGCGGTGAGAAAGAGACGGTGCAGGGCCTCAGGAATGCCCTCAATGCCCGCCATGGTCCCTCGCTCAAGCACAGCTTTCCGAATCCCCTCCGGAACGCCAAAGCGCTGGAACATTTCTTCAAGGAGAGGATGGACCTCAACGAGTTCCGTGTGTTCCAGAACGTACCTTCTAAAGGCCAGAGCAAAAAAGGGCTCGATGCTACTTGAGCAGGATGCAATGATACTTATGGATCCTGTGGGAGCAATGGAGAGCAGGGTGGCGTTGCGGAGGGGAAGGTTTTTCTTTGCCCAGATGCTCTGGGGGTAATTGGGGAAGGTGCCACGCCGCACAGCAAGGTCCAGAGAGGCCATCCGGGCTTCAAGGGCGATGAAGTGCATCACCTCAGCAGCAATCTTGAGAGCCTCTTCAGAAAAATAGGGAATGCCAAGCTGCACCAGCATATCCGCAAACCCCATCACCCCAAGACCAATTTTCCGGTTCCCCTTCACCATCTTCTCAACGGCCTCCAGAGGATACCGGTTGGCCTCGATGACGTTATCCAGGAAATGCACCGCCCTCCACACCACTTCCCGAAGGCGGTCGTATTGGATTTTCCCTCCCCTGACGAACTTCGATAGATTTATGGAGCCAAGGTTACAGGATTCATAAGGTAAAAGGGGAACTTCACCACAGGGGTTGGTGGCCACAATGTCTCCAAGGTGAGGGGTGGGGTTTGCACGGTTGATCGTGTCAAGGAAAAGGAGGCCCGGTTCCCCGCTTCTCCAGGCACTCTCGGCAATCGCCTCAAAGAGCTCCCGGGCGTTCACCCGTTCCCAGACTTTCCCATCCCGGGGGTTGACGAGTTCCACCTTCTCGCCACGCTTCACTCTTTCGATCTCCTCATCCGTTATGGCCACCGAGAGGTTGAAGTTCTCCAGAAACCCTGGCTTTTCCTTGGCCCGAATGAATTCCCGAATATCGGGGTGATTGAAGCGGAGGACTCCCATATTTGCGCCCCGGCGGCGACCACCCTGCTTCACCACTTCTGTAGCCACGTCGAAAATCCGCATGAACGACACAGGGCCTGAGGCCCGTCCACCCGTGGAGGCCACAATGTCGCCTTTCGGACGGAGAGCGGAAAAACTGAATCCTGTTCCCCCTCCGGATTTGTGAATGATGGCCATCTCTTTCAGGGTCGTGAAAATCGAGTCAATGGAATCCTCAACGGGAAGGACAAAACACGCCGAAAGCTGCCCAAGGGACGTACCCGCATTCATGAGGGTAGGGGAGTTGGGGAGAAAAACGAGAGAGGTGAGAAGTTCGAAAAATTCCTCGAAGGTCCTCGATGCATCCTCTCCGAAGGCCCTGTCCACCTCGGCGATGGAACGGGCAACCCGTTCCATCATACCCTTCGGGGTTTCAATGACGTTCCCCTCACTGTCTTTCAAGAGGTACCGCTCCTTTAGCACCCGCACTGCGTTCAGGGAGAGCTTCAAATCGTCCCGTACCCCGAAGAGCTCCCATTTCGCCTTTCGGAGAGAACGCCTTTTCTCCCGGTACAGAATGTACGCCCGGGCGACCTCAGAAAGACCCTCTCGCATGAGCACTTCCTCAACCGTGTCCTGGATTTTTTCGACCTCAGGAATGTCGCTGATCCGCTCAGAAAGCAGGTGAACGACCTTCTCAGCCAGGGTGTGGGCAAGCTCGGGATCCTCTTTCCCACAGGCAGAAAGTGCCCGGGAAAGGGCTGAAAGAATCTTCTCCTCCCGGAAGGGCTCAAGAGTCCCATCTCGCTTCCGCACATACTCAAAAGGCACTGTTATCCCCCCTCTTCATACTGCCGTTGAACCCACAAGAACATCTCCCGGGGTGTGGCGAAAACGTGCTCTGCCGCGATACGCTCCGCCTCAGCGCGATGGAAAGAATCCCAGAGCGCCAGGGCAAAGGCCACTTGAGCGCCGTGTGCAGCCTGGGCATCGAGAGGAGAATCCCCCACATAGAGTGCATTTTGCGGAGACACCCCGAAGTGCTCAAGAATCCGGACCACCCCATCAGGGTGGGGCTTGGCTCGCCGCACCTCGTCTCCACACAGGACGAAGTCAAAGAGGCGTTCGAGGTTGCATCTCTGAAGGGTTATAGAAGCGCTTTTTCTCCCCTTGGAGGTGAACAGCGCCTGTCTCACTCTCTTCCCCCGGAGGTACTCGAGAATTTCCAGAACTTCGGGAAAGAGTGTTACGAGGCGATCGTGTTCTTGCTCGTAGAACTCGTAGAATGCCCGCAGGGCCTCGTCCTTTTTCTCCTGTCCCACAATCTGCTCAATAACGACGTCCTCTGGAGGACCGTAGAGACCAACGATGTCTTGAGGAGTCATGGGGCGCCCGGCAAAACGCTCGGCCACCCACTGGAAAGCTCCCCAGAGGAGCCTGGAACTCCCGATGACGGTGTTGTCAAGATCCCAGATAAAAAGTTCAAACATGGGCTTCCTCTAAAAGGGCAGCGATATGGTGTACGAGCAATTCCATTTCTCTCTCGGTCCCGATGGAAATTCGAAGCGCATCGGGCCATTCGGGGAAATACCGGACGAGAACTTTCCGGTGCTTCAGTGCTTCGTACAGAAAGCGGAGGTCAACCCCCGCTTTTCTCACCATGACGAAGTTTGCCTCGGAAGGATAGACGAAAAACCCCAGTGCCCTCATTTTCTCCGAGAACCATTCACGGGTGCTTCTTATGCGGGCGATGTTCTCCCGAACGTACTCGAGGTCGTCTAAGGCCGCGCAGGCCCCAACCTGGGAGAGAATGTTCACGTTGTATGAAGCCTTGGCCTTGAGGAGCTCTCGAATAACCGCAGGGTGGGCAAAGAGGAAACCGACACGCAGTCCTGCAAGGGAAAAGGATTTTGAGAGGGTCCGGACAAGGATGAGGTTTTCATACCGCTTAAGGAGAGGAAGGGCGCTTTCTGGAGCAAAATCGACATAGGCCTCGTCAACCACCACGGGGCAGGCTGAACCCCGCACAAGTCTCTCGATATCCCTGGGGGGAATGAACGTTCCCGTAGGGGAGTTGGGGTTACAGAGGAACTTCAACCGTGCAGGAGCCGCAACGAAAGCCTCAGGAAGGGAGAAGTCTTCGGGGAAGGGTATTTCCAGAGGTACTCCTCCCTGGAGGAGCGTAAGAACCCGGTAGTACGTGTAGGTGGGGACGGGATAGGCAACCCTGTCCCCCGGATCCACGAAGATTCGCACCACGAGGTCGAGAAGCTCATCCGAACCGTTCCCGATAAGAACCCAGTCCTCCGGAACCCCGTACACCTCGGAGGCCTTCCGCCTCACCGCATCACTCAGTGGAGGAGGATACAGCGCCAGAGAACGGGAGGCGAGGAACTCCTGAAGCGCCGCAATAACTCTTGGAGATGGAGGATAGGGATTCTCGTTGGTGTTGAGCTTCACAAATCCTCCTTCCCTTGGCTGCTCCCCGGGTGTGTACCCCTGCATGGCAAGAATGGCTCTGCGAAACTCCACCACGTTCACCGTCCCTTCCCCATCTGTTTCAGAACCTGCGTACTCCTCCCGGAGGGGTCATAAAGAGCGTAGACTTCCTGGAGGTTCCGGAAATCCCCCCGGAAATCCAGACCGTATCCCACAACGTAAATGTCCGGAATTTCGAAGCAGAAGTAGTGGACCTCAACCTCGGCGATGCGGCGAACCGGACAGTTCAGGAAGCTGCATACCCGGACACTCTGGGGAAGCCGCCGTTCAAGGTTCCGTACAAGGAAGTTCAGCGTAAGCCCTGTGTCCACGATATCCTCAAGAATAAGCACATGGCGTCCCTTAAGGTCCACGTCCACGTCTTTCTCGATCTCGGCCCGTCGAAGTCCCAGGCGGAAAGGAGAGAGGGCCATGAAGTCAAGGTCAAAGGGAATTGTGAGCGCCCTTGTGAGGTCCACGGCAAAGTACACCGCTCCCCGCAGAATGACGATGAGGACCGGTCGTTCCCCTCTGTAGTCCCGGTCAATCTCATGGGCAACCTCCTCGACACGCCGCTGGATTTCTTCACGGGTGAATACCCGTACTCCCAACCGGGGGTCACTCATGGTCATCCTCAAGGTCGAACTTTCTCAAAATGTGCTCATAGTCCCGGGCATATACGACCTTGATTTTCACCTCCGGATAGAGCTCTTTGAGCTTTCGAACCTTCCGGTTCTTGCGCCAGGTAAGCTTCTGCTTCTGGGTGGTGAGCTCGATGAAAAGGTCGAAGTCCGGGAGGTAGAAATCGGGGGCAAAGGCCTCCACCACGTTCCCTTCACTGTCCCACTCAAGCGGGAACGTCCGGGGCTCGTAGAGCCAGCGAATACCGTAGAAGTCGAGAATTCGGGCAAACTCTTCCTCTGAAGGGTGAGAGAACACCACAGGCTTTTCCAGGAACCCTTCCCTGGTGAAGAATGACTCCTGCTGACCCAACGAGGGAGGTCGTGTCCTCTTCATGGCCTCAAGAACGAGCTGGCAGGACTCCTCAACGTCGTAAAAGGCGGTATTGAGGACAAAGTGGTAATGAAGGGGGTTGCGCCAGTCCACCCCGAAAAACCTGAGGAGGAATTTCTCTCGCTGCCGGTCCTGCTCGGCAAGGATGCGCGAGGCTGTGACCTCATCCTGGCGGTACCGTTCCATAATGCGCCGAAGCCTCACTGGTACCGGAGCCACCACGAGGAGATGGAACGCCTTCGCACAGCGGGCAAGGAGCCGCTGTCCCCCCCGTCCAAGGAGAACAAAGGCCCGTTTCTCGGCAAGCTCCTCAAGGAGCCTGCCAACCTCCGCCATCCAGCGTTCTCGCTCTCCCTCTTCCTCGGGAGGTTCGGGAGAAAGCGCAGGGGAATGGCCTTCAAGAAGAGCCATCCACTGCTCCCTGTTGATGAGCTCATAGCCTAGAACTCTTGAAAGCCTCAGAGCCACCTCATCCCCCAGGCTTTCAACCTCTCGAGAAACGGTGATAACCGAGAAGTTCCCCATTCCCCTTTTCACCGGCTTCTATTATACTATCCTGAGGATGGAAAACCCAGGGAAGAAGACGAGGAGCCGGAAAAAACGTGCAATCGCAGGATTCCTCTACCTTGCCGTCTGGGGAATCCTGTCCATTCTACCCGTATCTTCGGGATGGGCAAAAAATGATCTTTTCTTTTTCGACTATACTCCTGAGCACGTCTTCGCTCCCCTTGAAGGCTTTCTCGAAGACGCGCTCCACAGAAAGCCCAGATCCTTCCCCAAGCCACCCCTTGAGGACCTGAAAAAAGGCGTGTTTCCGGACACTCTGATGACCGAAGGAGATGTTCTGCTCTTTGGATACGCCAAGGAGGGCTGGCTCTTCTTCGAAGCCTGGGACCTTGGGGCCTCCCGGAAGGTTCTGGGCATGGTTCGCCGCCTCAAGGAAAGCGCCGCTTTTCTTGAGGCGATCAAGCGCCGGATTCCTGAGATACTTGGGCGGGCAAAGGAGTGGAAGGTCCTCTTCGTCCGCCAGGAAGGGGGACGCTCGTCCATTGTCTTCTCGGATCTTGCAGGAAAACGAGAAGTCTCGTTCCCCTTTCCGGAAAGCGGAGGCACACTCGAGACCATCACCATGACTCCCGATGGGCAATCCCTCCTTGCCGTGGTCTCCTGTGCAGGTGTGCGAAACATTTTCCGGATTGACCTTTACCCTCGCAGGGTGCAGCGCTTGAGCCTCCAGGAATTTTCAGACTTCTCCCCTACTTTCTTGCCTTCCCGAGGGACTATCCTCTTCCTTTCAGAGCGAGGAGGAAAAAGGGGGATTTACGAGATGAACCTCGATGGATCGAAACAGCGAGAGCTTCTTTTGCGAGATGCCCCCCTGGGGTGGCTCTCCGCATCCCGGTATACCGAAACCCTTGCGTTTTCCGAATTCCGGGAAGGACGATGGAAGCTGGTACTCTGGAACCCTCTTGAAAGACGGGAAGACGTCCTGAACTTCTCGGGCAATGTCTTTTATCCCACCTTTGGAGGACGGGAGCGGCTCTTTTTCATCGGGGAGCAGGAAGGAAGGTATGACGTGTACGAGTTCTCTCCCCAGAAGTCCTGGACCAGGTTGACGAACGATGGCCTTCCCAAGGCGTACCTTGCAGCGGCCCCTGATGGTCAGAGGCTGGCCTTCTGCGTGGAGAAAGACCCTGGAAACTGGGACGTGGTCGTCCTTGACCTGGTAAGAAGAAGAACTGTGCGGCTCACTGCCTCCTGGGCCAGGGAGCAGAGTCCAGTTTTCGCTCCCCTTCCCATGTACTGAACTGGAGGGATACACCGTGAGGAAAGGTCTTGTTGTGACCATTCTGGGTCTTCTTGTTGTGTTTCTCATGCACTCTTTTCCAGCAGAAGCATCGGTGCGGAAACTCCCCTCCTTTCGTCTTTACACGCTCAGGGGAGAAGAGATTCCCTTTCGCCCCTCTTCTTTAGCGATTCTCTTCTTCCTCGACCCTGAGTGTCTTTTTTGTCTTGCCGAGCTCGTCCAGCTCTATGAACGCATCGAAAATTTTGGGGGGAAGGTTCTGCTCTATCCGGTGTGCCTGCAATGCGACTTTCGGGATGCAAAGCGTCTTGAAGACTCTCTGGGAGGAAAATACACCATTTACCTCGCCCATCCTCTCCTTCCTGCACTCCTTGGGGTCTGGGAAACCCCCGCGCTCTTTCTGGTGAATGCAGAAGGTCGAGTCCTCTATCAGGCCAGGGGTGAGGTTGCGTGGGACGACCTTCAATCCCTCCTCTCTGCGAAGAACAACGGGCGTGGTCCTTCCAGGCCAAAAAAGGATTCCTGCATCATAGGTTTATGTTCCTGAAAGGAGGCCAGGTATGGATATTCTTCCACTTCTTGAACGTGTTGCGAGGGGAGAAATCTCCCCACAGGAAGCGTATGGCATTCTGAAAAATCTCCCCTTCACAGACCTCGGTTTTGCCAAGGTCGACCATCACCGAAACCTGCGAAAGGGTTTCCCTGAGGTTGTGTACTGTCCGGGAAAGAGCCGAGAACACCTCCTGGCCATCCTGAAAGACCTGGCAGAGCG
>APCU01000021.1 GCA_000347575.1 Candidatus Caldatribacterium saccharofermentans OP9-77CS
GCCAGTGAGGACTGAGAGGGTGGAGGACCACAGGATGCACGAGGAATGGTTTACTCTGCCTGAAGAAAGCGCGCGGAAAATCCGGAAAGCCAAGAGTGAAGGGAAACGCGTGGTGGCTGTGGGAACGACCACTGTTCGGGCCCTGGAGAGTGTGGTGCGGAAGACCGGATCGATTGAAGCTTTCTCGGGAACCACGGACCTCTTTATCTACCCTGGCTTTTCCTTCCAGGTGGTCGATGCCCTCATCACCAACTTCCATCTCCCCCGTTCGACCCTCTTTCTCCTCGTGTGCGCTTTCGGGGGAACGGCTTTTATGAAGCGGGCGTATGAGGAAGCCATAGCAAAGCGGTACCGCTTCTACAGCTTTGGCGATGCTATGCTCATCCTGTAGGACGTGACGGAGGTTTCCCATGGAGCATTTCACCGTTCTTGCTGTTGACCCGCGCTCAAAGGCCCGCCTTGGGGTACTGAGAACCCCCCATGGACAGGTGGCAACACCGGTCTTTATGCCCGTGGGGACTCAGGGGACGGTGAAGGCCGTGGCCCCTGACCGCCTGAAGGCCTTGGGGGTGCAGATTTTCCTCTGCAATGCCTACCATCTGCACCTTCGTCCCGGGGAGGAACTCGTCCGGGAAGCGGGGGGATTGCACCGTTTCATTTCCTGGGACGGAGCGCTCCTCACCGACAGTGGAGGTTTCCAGGTCTTCAGCCTTGCACAGCTTGTGCGCATTGACGATGAGGGGGTGAGCTTTCGGTCTCACCTTGATGGGTCACTCCACCGCTTCACCCCGGAGAGTGCCATACGGATTCAGGAAGCCCTGGGAGCGGATATCATCATGACGCTCGATGAGTGTGTGGGGTTTCCGGCTTCTTTTGAGCGGGAACGGAAGGCCGCAGAGCGAACGGTTCGCTGGGCCCGGCGTTCTCGAGAGGTTTTCTCAGGGAAGGGGCAGCTCCTTTTCGGTATCATCCAGGGGGGAACGAACAGGGACCTTCGCCAGTTCTGTGCCCGGAAAATCGTCGAAATTGGTTTTGACGGGTACGCCATTGGAGGCCTGAGCGTTGGGGAGCCAAAGCCTCTCATGTACGAGATGATTGATGTGGTTGAACCGTTGCTTCCTGAAGACCGCCCCCGGTACCTCATGGGGGTGGGGCATCCAGGGAGTATTGTAGAAGCAGTGCTTCGGGGGGTCGATATGTTCGATTGCGTGCTCCCCACCAGGAATGCCCGGAATGCCTGCCTTTTCACCTCCCAGGGGAAGATGAATATCGACCGGGCGGAATTTGCCCGGGATTTCCGTCCTCCGGATCCCCTGTGCACCTGCTACACCTGTCAGAATTTCTCCCGAGCCTATCTCCGGCATCTCTTCAAAGCGGGAGAGATTCTTGCGGCTGAGCTCGCCACTATACACAACCTGGCTTTTATGGTAAAGTTAATGGCGGACATCCGGAAGGCTCTCAAAGAAGGGTATTTCCTGGAATTTGCCCGGGAATTCCTGGCCGTGTACGGAGAGACTCCCTGAAAGGGACAAAGGGGTGATAGAGGTGAGTGTACTGTTTTCCGTAGCCTTTGCCGCACAGGAGGTGGCTTCATCTCCTGCGCCAGCGCCACAGCAGGCTACACCGAACGTTTTTGCTCAGCTCCTTCCTCTCATTTTCATCATTGCCATCTTCTACTTCCTCCTCATTCGTCCTCAGCAACAGCGGCAGCGCTCTCAGCAAGAGCTCTGGAAAAGCCTCAAGAAAGGGGATCGGGTCGTCACCATCGGGGGCATCCATGGTGTGGTGGCCCAGGTCAATGAGGACGAGGTGGTTCTTGAGGTCGCCAAGGACGTTCGCATCCGCTTCTCGAAGACGGCCATAGCAGCAAAGAAGTAAGGAGCACAGAAGGAGGGTCCTGGATGAGGCGACGATTGCTTCCGTGGAGACTTCTTGTTGTTCTGGGACTTATTGTCCTGTCGGTACTCGTTGTGTTTCCGGTGAAAGGACGGATTCGCCTCGGGCTTGACCTCCGCGGAGGGTCGCATATTCTCCTTGAGTGTGTGGACACTCCTGAAGCCCCGGTGGATGAGGATGCGGTGCGGAGGGTGGTGGAAATCATCCGCAACCGGATTGACCAGCTTGGTGTTGCTGAGCCTGTTATCGCCCGCCAGGGTGAGCGGCGGGTCCTGGTGCAGCTTCCTGGGGTGACTGACCCTCAGAGGGCAGTGGAGGTTATCGGGAAAACGGCGCTTCTGGAGTTCAAGGACGAGCGAGGAGAAACGGTCCTCACTGGGGCCCACCTCAAAAACGCCCAGGTGCAGTTCGACCGTCTTGGTCGGCCGGTTGTGGCTATCTCCTTTGATAGTGAAGGGGCAAAACTCTTCGCTCAGGCCACAACGGCCAATGTGGGGAGACCCCTCGGGATTTATCTTGACGGGAAACTCATCTCTAATCCCGTGGTGCAGGAGCCCATTCTCGGGGGAGAGGCCCAGATCACCGGGCGTTTTACCCTGGAAGAGGCCCAGAACCTGGCCATTCTCCTTCGGGCTGGTGCTCTGCCGGTGAAAGTCGAAGTCATTGAGAACCGTTCTGTAGAGCCAACCCTGGGAAGGGACTCGGTGAACGCGGGTCTGCGGGCAGCAGTCATCGGGATCATTCTGGTTCTGGCCTTCATGGTGCTCTACTATGGGTCCTTCGGGCTTCTGGCGGACCTGGCGCTTGTGTGTTTCGTCCTCTTTTTCTTTGCGCTTTTCATCGGCCTTCAGGCGACGCTGACGTTGCCGGGAATTGCCGGATTTGTGCTCACAGTGGGCATGGCGGTGGATGCCAATGTGCTTATCTTTGAGCGCATCAAGGAAGAATACCGCTTGGGCAAAACCTGGCGGGCTTCTATTGACGCCGGGTTTCAGAAGGCCTTTCGGACCATTCTTGATGCCAACATCACGACCCTCATTGCCGCGGTACTCCTTTTCTCTTTAGGCTCTGGACCCATTAAGGGTTTCGGGGTGACCCTGAGCCTTGGTATTCTCTGTAGCATGTTCACTGGAGTCTGGGTGAGCCGGGTCTTTGTGGACCTTTTTGCGGATCGTCTGAAGATGCGCGTCTGAGGGGAGGATCACCGGTGGAATTCATTCGCGCTACGCATATCAACTTTATGGGGGTTCGAAGGATCGCGTATGTTCTCTCCCTGGTGCTTGTTGCCATTTCTCTGGGGAGCATATTTTTTCGTGGGTTGAACTACGGCGTGGACTTCGCCGGGGGGACACTTTTGCAGTTCCGCTTTGGTCGGGAAGTTACCACAGAAGAACTCCGAAACGTCCTGGGAGCTTTTGGCCTTGCAAAGAGTGTAATCCAGAGGTTTTCTCCAAACGAAGTGGTTATCCGGACGACCAAGCTCTCCCAGGAGGACCAGAGTCGCCTGAGCGCACTCCTTAAGGAGCAGTTTGGTTCGGCAGAGCTTCTGCGGATTGAGGACGTCGGTCCGGCAGTAGGGGCGGATCTGCGGCGAATGGGTATCATTGCCCTCCTTGTGGCTGTCGGAGGGATTCTGGCGTACGTGGCCTTTCGGTTTGAGTTCCGTCCGGCCGTCACCTCTATCCTCGCTTTAGCCCATGATGGGCTCACCGTTTTGGGGATGATATCGCTCCTGCAGCGGGAGTTCACCATTCCCATTCTGGCTGCCATTTTGACCATCCTGGGGTACTCTATCAACGACTCTATCGTCGTTATGGACCGGGTTCGGGAGAACCTTGCGGGGAGGAAAAGAAGTGAGGAGCTCGAAGAAGTCGTCAACCGGAGCATCAATGAGGTCTTATCCCGAACAATCAACACCGCTTTAACCACAGCTTTGCCCGTGTTCTCCCTCTTTTTCCTTGGTGGGAAGATGCTCCAGGATTTCGCGCTGGCGATTCTTGCAGGCCTTGCAGTAGGAACGTATTCCTCGATTTTCGTGGTGAGTGCTCTGTGGGTCGACTGGGAGAAACGAAGCCCTCGTCGGAGGTAGGGTATTTGGGGAAGCGCTGGCAGATTCGAAAGGTCAATGAGGCATATCTCCAGCGCCTCGTTGACAACCTGGAGCTTCCTCCTGTTTTTGCTCGCGTTCTCCTCAACCGGGGGATCACCACTCCTGAGGCTGGGAGGGATTTCCTCTCCCCCTCTCTGAAATTGCTCGAGGAGCTTGAGAGGCTCCCTGGGATGGCTCAAGCCCTTGCACTTCTTGAGCGAGCACTGAAGGACGGCTGGCGCATTCTGGTCTTTGGGGATTACGACGTTGATGGGCTCACCGCTTCAGCCATCCTGGTCCGTTTTCTCTCGGAGTTCTCCGAAAACATCGAGGTCTACATCCCCAGCCGCTTTGTTGAAGGCTATGGGCTCACGGAAAAAGCAGCGCTTCAGGTTCTCGCCCGAAAACCCCACCTTGTGGTGACAGTGGATTGCGGGATTCGCGACAGAAACAGCGTGAACATGCTCAGAAAACACGGTGTACGGGTGGTTATTCTCGACCACCACCTTCCGGAGCCCTCGTCCCTTCCCGAGGCCGATGCCGTTGTGAGCACCTTTGACCTTGGGACACAGAAACCCCTTTCTTTTCTCTCGGGAGCTGGTCTTGCCCTCGTTTTTGTCCGGGCACTCGCCGCTTTCCTGGGTTTTTCCCGGGATCCTCTGGAGGGCTTTCTTGACCTTGCCTGCCTTGGGACGGTGGCCGATGTTGTGCCTTTACTTTTGGAGAACCGGGCCATTGCCAGGTACGGACTGGACCTTATGAACCGCCGTCCCTCCGTGGCTGTACAGGCTCTGCTTGAAGCCGCAGGTCTTGGAGGGCGTAGTGTGGACACCGAAGTGGTGAGTTTCTTCCTCGCTCCACGCATCAACGCCGCGGGAAGGGTGGAGCACCCGAAAGTGGCGCTTGAGCTTTTGCTCTGCGATGACTATGAGAGAGCCCTGGAGTACGCCCAGTGTCTGAACCGCTTGAACATGAGGCGCCAGAGGGACGAGGACCGAATTCTTGAGGAGATTTTCCAGGACGAAACGAAACTCGAGTGTCTGGAGGACGAGGTTATCGTTCTCTCTGGGGAGAACTGGAACATCGGCGTTTTAGGAATTGTGGCCTCCCGCCTGAGCGATCGTTTCATGCGACCGGTTTTCGTTTGCGGGGTGCATGGGGATGTGGCGGTTGGTTCAGGACGGGGTGTGGAGGGCTTGAGTCTTCTTGAGATTCTGGAGTCCTGTGCGCCGCTTTTTCTGCGCTATGGGGGCCATGAGATGGCTGCAGGGTTAAAAATTCCCAAGGAAAACATCCCCCGCTTTCGCAAAGAGGCCAACAGGCGCTTTGGGGAGAGGGTCCGGTCCCTCAGGCTCTCCCGGGGCCTTGTGGTTGATGCAGTGGTAGGGCTTGCCGATATCGATGGGAGGTTTCTCGAACTCTGGGAGAAGCTCAAGCCCTTCGGCGAGAAGAACCCCAGCCCGCTTTTCGCCACGCTCAATGTGATGCTTGCTGAGCGCTGGGCGTGGGGGAAGGGCGGCAACCACTTTCGTTTCCTCGTTCGGCAGGGAAAAGAGTGGCAAGAGGCCGTGGTCTTTGGGGGAAAAGAACGGGCGGGAGAGCTCTTCGAGAGTTCACTCGTGGATCTTGCTTTTGAGGTTGACGTGAACGCCCTGCGTTCTCCGTATCTTAAGGTGCAGGACTGGCGAATCAAAAAGTGAGGAGGTTGACTGGTGCTGTGGATCTTGCTCAGTACATCCGGAACATCCCTGATTTTCCCACTCGCGGGATTCAATTCAAGGATATCACAACTCTCCTGAAGAACAGAGAGGCCTTCCGCGAGGCTATCGACCGCCTGGCAGAGGCCCTGCGGACCGCGAACCCGGATCTTGTGGTCGGAATTGAGGCTCGGGGTTTCATCATCGGGGCACCGGTGGCCTACATTCTGGGATGCGGTTTTGTGCCGGTACGAAAAAAAGGAAAGCTCCCTGCGGCAACGCTCTCCAAAACCTATGAGCTTGAGTACGGTTCGGCAACGCTCGAAATCCACCGGGACGCTATCGAGGCAGGGCAGCGGGTGGTTGTGGTTGACGACCTTCTGGCTACAGGGGGAACCACAAAAGCGGTGTGTGAGATGGTGGAAGAACTTGGGGGAAATATCGTGGGAATTGGTTTTGTTATAGAGCTTGAGTCCCTGCGTGGGAGGGAACGACTGAAGCAGTACCCCGTGGTTTCCCTGGTGCGGCTGTAGAGGTGAGGACGATGGCACAGGTGGGGTAGAGGAGAAAGAGAGCCTGGCAACGCTCTTTGAGCGGATTGTCTCGTACCATCCTGAGTTCGACCGTGACCTTGTAGAACGGGCATACCACTTTGCCTTTAAAGCCCACGAGGGTCAGGTACGACTTTCAGGCGAGCCCTTTTTCGTCCATCCCCTCGCGGTGGCGCACATTGTGGCGGATCTTCGGATGGATGAGGTGACCATCGCGGCGGCCCTGCTCCACGATGTCCTCGAGGATAGCAATGTTACGGAGGAAGCCCTACAGAGGGAGTTTGGCGATGAAGTCACGCGCCTTGTCCAGGGAGTCACCAAGCTCAACGTGGGGTTTTCGTACACCTCGAAAGAAGAGACCCAGGTGGAGAATTACCGGCGCCTCTTTGTGGCCATGGCCGAGGACGTGCGGGTCATCATTATTAAGCTTGCTGACCGCCTCCACAATATGCGAACCCTCAAGTACCAGAACCGGCAGAAAAAGGAGGAAATTGCCCGGGAGACCCTCGAAATCTTTGCTCCTATAGCGCATCGTCTCGGCATGTACGCCATGCAGGTNGAGCTCGAGAATCTCTCCCTCTTTTTCCTTGACCCGGAGGCGTATTGCGCCATTCAGCGTGGGGTGGAGCGGCTGAAAGCGGAGCGAGAGGCGCAGATTGAAGAGGCGAAAAGGCAGATTGCCGAGCGTCTCAGGCGCGCGGGCATTGAGGGAGAAATCCAGAGCCGCTTCAAGCACATCTACAGCATCTACAACAAGCTCCGTCGCCAGAATCTGAACCTCGAGGACCTTCCGGACCTCATCGCCCTGCGGGTGATCGTGCGGACCGTGGAGGAGTGTTATGCTGTACTGGGCATTGTTCATTCTCTCTGGAATCCCATCGAGGGCCGCTTCAAAGACTATATTGCTGTCCCGAAGTCCAATATGTACCAGTCCCTCCACACCACCGTTATCGGCCCCAAAGGTCTCCCCATGGAGGTGCAGATTCGTACCTGGGACATGCACCAGGTTGCGGAATACGGCATCGCGGCGCACTGGAAGTACAAGGAGGGGAAAACCCAGGGGGCAGACGACGGCTTTGACGAGCGGATGGCCTGGCTCCGGCAGATTCTCGAGTGGCAGCAGGATTTAAAGAGCACCCGGGAGTTCATGGAGAGCCTGAAAATCAGCCTCTTCGACGATGAGGTTTACGTTTTTACTCCAAAGGGTGACCTCAAGAAACTCCCCCGGGGGTCCACGCCCATCGATTTTGCCTACCTCATCCATACCGAAGTGGGCAACACCTGCGTGGGGGCACGGGTCAACAAGAAGATGGTCCCCCTGGATTACGAGCTGAAGAGCGGGGACATCGTGGAAATCATCACCTCCCGTTCTTCTTCGGGGCCCAGTGCCGACTGGCTGAAGATTGCGAAAACGCCTGCGGCTCGAAGCAAGATCCGGGCGTTCCTCCGCAAGAAGAACCAGGAGATGAACCGGGAGAAAGGTCGGGAGCTCTTCGTCCGCGAGATGGAAAAGTACTCCCTGACGCCCGAGGAGAACTCCAAGGTTACCGAGAACCTCAATGCTTTTTTAGAGCGGGAACGCCTCAAAGACGTCGAGGACCTGTACGTGGCCATCGGGGAAGGACGTTACAGCGCCCGGTACGTGGTGAACAAGATCATCCCCTACGCCATTCGCCGCCGTTTCCAGGAGAAGAAGAAGACCGGGATTGCTCGTCCTTTCCGGGAGGANGAGAGCGTCATCGTCCAGGGAGAGTCGAATCTCGTGGTGCGCCTGGCGCGGTGCTGTGCCCCCGTTCCTGGGGATGACATCGTGGCCTTTGTCACCCAGGGAAAGGGCATCACGGTGCACCGGCGCGACTGTTCGAATCTTGCTGCTTTGGTCCAGGACGCGAATCGTTTCCTCAGTGCTGAGTGGGTGGAGGGCATCGAGGGCCGGTTCCACACCGGGATTGTCGTTGAGGCTCTTGACCGGCCGAAACTTCTGGCGGATGTCTCGGGGGCCATCTCGAACTGCCAGGTGGAAATCAAAGCCGTTCGGGCACACACTGTGGCGGATGAGGCTCGCATTCACCTTGTGGTGGAGGTGAAAAACCGCGAGGAACTCGAAGAGGTTTTCAAGGAAATCCGCAAGGTTGCCAATGTGCAGAGTGTGAAGAGAGGAGGAGTGTTTTCCCCCCGATGAGGGCCGTTGTCCAGCGAGTGCGGAGCGCTTCAGTCAGGGTTGACGGAAAGATCGTGGGTGCCATTGAGCGGGGGCTTCTCGTATTCCTTGGAGTCGGGAAGGACGACACAGAGCAAGACCTGGAGTTCATGGTGTGGAAGGTTCCTCGCCTTCGGGTCTTTGAGGATCCTCAGGGGAAGATGAACCTCAACGTCCAGGATATTCAGGGGGCGGTGCTCTGTGTTCCTCAGTTCACCCTCTACGGGGATTGCCGCCGGGGTCTTCGACCAAGTTTCGATGAGGCAGCTCCTCCGGAGATGGCACGACAGTACTACGAGGAATTCCTGCGTCGTTTGCGGGGGACGGGTGTTCGGGTTGAGAGCGGGGTTTTCGGGGCATTCATGGAGGTCGAACTCCGAAACGACGGTCCGGTCACGATACTCCTTGAGAGTAAAGAAAAAAGGAGGAGAACATGAGCCTTTTTGTCGAACGGTTCGTCCTTGGGAATCTCGTGACGAACTGCTACGTCATCCACAACGGACAGGAAGCGCTGATCCTTGATCCTGCGCTGGGTTCTGAAGAGCTTCGGCAGTGGATTGAGGACCGGAACCTTACGGTCCGCTACATCGTGAACACCCACGGCCATATTGACCATATTGGTGGCAACGCCTTTTTCAAAAGGGTCTTCCCCGGGGCACTTCTTGCCATCCACGATGCAGACTTTCTGTACCTTGTGCGTCCTGACCTTAACCTCTCTCAGGAGTTCTCTCAGGCTTTCGTTTCTCCCCTTCCGGATCTCACCTTCCAGGGGGAAGATACGTGGATCACCCTGGGAGGTGAGGACGTTGAGGTGCTGCAAACCCCCGGGCACACCCCGGGGAGTGTGTGTCTTTTTTTTCCTGGAAAACGGTGGCTCTTCAGCGGGGATACGCTCTTTTTTGGATCGGTGGGGCGAACCGACCTTCCCGGGGGGTCGTTCCGGGACCTGGTGGAGAGTCTGGGGAAGGTTTTTGAGCGTTTCTCCGACGACGTCCAGGTATTTCCCGGACACGGACCCTTGACGGACATCGGAACAGAACGCAGAACCAACGCCTACTACCTCATGTATGTGGCTCAAAGGTGAGGTACAACCTCACTTCTGAGCTTTTTCAATCAGGGCAAGGTATTCGGCAACGAGTGCTTCGGCTCGTTCCCGGTCTTTTGCTTCGGCAAAGACCCGGATGAGGGGCTCGGTCCCGGAGGGTCGCACGAGCACCCAGCTGCCGTCGTCGAAAACCACTTTAAAACCGTCGATAGTTATGCGGTTTTTTTCCTTTTTCGTGGCCTCGTCCACTGCAGCGAGCACTGCGTCGCGCTTTTCAGGATCAATGGTGACCTTCTTCTTCACCTGGTAGTACGGAGGGAGTTCCTGGAGGAGTTCGCTTAAGGGTTTCCCGGAGTTTGCCAGGATATGGAGGATGAAGGCGGCGGCCATCGCGCCATCCCGTCCCCAGACAAAATCCGGGAAAATCATTCCCCCGTTCTCCTCACAGCCAAAAATTCCTCCCTTTTCCTGGAGAGCCTTTGCCACCACAAGATCTCCCACCGCAGTGGTGATGACCTCGCGATTTGTGGCTTTCGCAATCTCCTGGAGGATGTGAGTGGTGGCTACGGTGGTCACGATGGGACCGGGGATAGGTCTTTGAGCCAGTTCTTTTGCCACAAGACTCACGCTGAGGTCCCCCGGCACAAATTCCCCTTTCTCCGTGATGACGATGAGGCGATCCCCATCGCCGTCCTGGGCAAAACCAAGGTCGAAGTCACCGTGGCGGATGAGGGTGACGAGGTCTCTGAGGTTCTCCGGCGTGGGCTCAGGGTTTCTCCCGGGAAAGTTCCCGTCAGGGTGAGCGTTGAGTGTGACGACACGACACCCCATCTCTGAAAGGAGGTAAGGGGTAATAAGGGAAGGGGCACCGTTGGCACAGTCCAGAGCCACCCGGAAGTTCCTCCTGCGGATTGCTGCAACGTCCACCCGGGACATGATGGCGGCGATGTAGTCCCAGCGGATATCACGCTTCACAGTTTCCTGGCGGATTTCAAACCACGATGCCCGGCGGAAGGTCTCGCCGAAGAATATCCGCTCCACTTCCACTTCTTTTTCCCGATCGAGTCCCTTTCCGCTTTTTTCCATGAACTTGATGCCGTTCCACTCCGGGGGGTTGTGGCTCGCGGTGACCATGGCTCCCCACATCTGCCACTGCCGGCAGGCCCATTGAAGAGCAGGGGTGGCCGTCACCCCGAGTTCCACCACCTGGCACCCCGCAGAGCAAAGCCCGGCAACAACGGCGTTGTAGAGCATTTCGCTTGTCTTTCGGGCATCCCGGCCCACGACGACGCTTTCTCCGCCGATGAGCGTGGCAAAACTCAGGGCAAGTTTCGTCGCCATCTCAGGGGTCAGGACTTCGTTGGCCACTCGCCGTATGCCGAAGGTTCCAAAAAGTCTGGGCATGGTTTCCACCTCGCTCGCTGAAGAGCATGGTACAATAAATGGCAAATCCCACTTCATTATACCAGGTGAGTCTATGAAGGAAAAAATTGAGGCACTGGCGAGAATCAGCGAGCTCATCACCTCGGACATGTACTTTGAGGATATTCTGCGCCTCATCGTTACCATCACTGCCCAGGTCATGGGTTCCAGTATCTGTTCCCTGATGCTCCTTGACGAGAAGAAGAAGCTCCTTGAGGTGAAGGCCACGCAGTCGGTGAGTGAGGCATACAACAGGAAACCCCCTCTCCGTCTTGGAGAGGGGATTGCTGGGCTTGCAGCGCTTGAGGGGCGGCCTATCATCGTCCACGACGTCAAAAAAGACCCCCGTTACGTCAATAAAGACATCGCCGAAAAAGAGGGTCTGGCTTCTCTTGTGAGCTTGCCCCTTATCGTTCGGGGAAAGGTCATCGGAGTGTTGAACCTCTACACCTCAGAACCCCGGGATTTCACAGAGGACGAGATTAAACTCCTCGCGGCCATAGCGAACCAGGCGGCTATCGTCATTGAGAACCACCGCCTCATCATGGAGAGTGAGCTTGTCAAAGAAGAGCTTGAAGCCCGGAAGAGAATCGAGCGGGCCAAGGGTATCCTCATGCAGGAGTACGGCCTCACAGAGGAGGAAGCCTACCGCCGCATTCAGCGCTACAGCATGAACAAGGGGAAGAGCATGAAGGAAGTGGCTGAAGCCATTATCCTCGCCTGGGAGATGAAGAAAAAATGAAAACCCCCAAAAACACTCCTGTTCCAAGGAGCACAATGGTTGCCCCGGCAGGAGCGTCGAGGAGGTACGCCAGGAAAAGCCCTGCAAGAGATATGGCTACTCCATCAATGAGGGCAAACAGCATGGCCTGAGGAATGGTCCGTGCCCTCTGGAGGGCGGTGGCCGCAGGGAGAACAAGGAGTGCCGAGGCGAGCACAATCCCCACAACCCTTGTGGCCACAACGACTACTGAGGCCACCAGTGCCACAAGGAGATACGAGAATGCCTCCACGGGAATGCCACTTGCTTTCCCCCCTTCCGGGTCCAGGGTGATTATCACGAATTCCTTGTAGAAGAAGAAAAGGAGAAAGAGCAGCACCCCGCCGAGGACCAGGGTGAAGAGGAGGTCTTCCCGGGTGATGGCGAGGATATTCCCGAAGAGATACCCAAAGAGGTCGACGTTGCGGATTTTTGCTACCCCGATGAGAAAGGCTCCCAGGGCCATGGTGCTGGCAAAGGCGATACCCACGAGCGTATCCTCCTTGAGACGGCGGTGTTTCGCCAGGGCAGCGATGCCAAGGCTCACGAGGAGACAGAAGACGAAACTCGACATCACGGGATGAATACCAAGAACATACCCTAAAGCCACGCCTCCGAAGGCAGCGTGGGAAATCCCGGCCCCCATGAAGGAGAGCCGCTTGAGGACCACAAAAACGCCGATAAGGGCACAGAGTGCCCCAACGATGCATCCTGCAAGCACGGCCCGTTGCATGAAGGTAAGGCTGAAAACGCTCATGGAGCCACCGAACCCCCTTCGTTCTTCTCTCTCCGCACCACAATGTGGGGAATGTCTCCATGGTGGAAGAATGCCGCCTCTTTCCCGTACAGTGCCTCAAGCATTTCCCCGGAAATGACTTCTTCGGGTCTTCGGTGGCAGAAAATGGTGCGGTTCAGGCAGGCAATACTGTCCGCATACTGGGCAACGACTCCCACGTCGTGGGAGATGACAAGAATCGTTACCCCTTCCCTTTTCAACCGCAGGAGAAGCTCGTAGAAGCTCTCGTGATTTTTGGGGTCGACGGCTGTTGTGGGTTCATCGCAGAGGAGGAGCTTTGGGTACACACTCAGNGCCCGGGCAATGAGCGCCCGCTGTCTTTCCCCCCCAGAGAGTGTTCCAAAAAGCCGGTCCTTGAGGTGGAGGAGGTGTACGGCTTCCAGGGCTTTCTCGACAGCCTCCCAGTCCGACCTTCCGGGCCTTTTCCCCACCCCAATAAGTCCATACCTTCCTGTGAGAACGAATTCTCTGAGCGTGATGGGGAAATGGGGATCAAAGTGCGAGAGCTGCGGTACATACCCGATCCGATGGCGAAGTGGTCCGAGATCTCTGGGGGGCCTTCCAAAGACTCGCACCTTTCCTCTTCTTACGGGCAGAAGTCCCAGGAGGATTTTGAGGAGAGTGGTTTTTCCGGCGCCATTGGGTCCGATGAGGGCCACAAACTCTTCCTCCCAGATGGTAAGAGAAACGTCTTCAAGAACTGGAACGTCTTCATAGGCAAAGTACAGGTGTTCAACCTCAATGACCGGCCGGGTCATGGCCTTATCCCTTCAGAGCCTCTGCAAGGGTTTCGAGGTTCTGCCGCATAAGCCTGTGGTAGGGAAGGTCTGGGAATTTCCCCAGGGGGTCGAACCACACCAGGGTGCTTCCCGTTTCTTCGGCAAGAACCCGGGCGGCTTTCACGCTGAACTGGGGTTCTACAACGATCACCCTGACCCCCTTTTCCTTCATGAGCGTCACAAGCTCTGCCAGTTCTTTTGGAGAGGGTTCGTATCCTGGAGCTTTCTCAAGGACCGCAACTTCCTCAAGGCCGTAGTCCCGGGCAAGGTAACTCAGCGAAGCATGAGTGGCCACAAAAGCCCGCGAGGAAAAGGTAGCAACTTCCTTCTCGAACCAGGCATCGAGTTCCTCAAGGATTTCCGTGTATCTCCGTGCGTTCTCAAGGTAGAAGCTTTTGCCCTCAGGGTCAAGGGAAGCCAGGGCCCGGGCGATATCCCGGACGATGATTCTGGCGTTTTTCAGGGAGAGCCAGATATGGGGGTTGGCCTCACCGGGATGCTCCTCGAGGAGCTCAAGATGAGAAGAAAGGTAGAACACCGGTGCCTCCTCTTTCCCGGCAGCCCGGATGACCTTCTCGAGGAAAGCATCAAACCCAAGGCCTACAAGGAAGAAGGCATCGGCCTGGGCAGCTTTCGTGACGTCGGAAGGAGTGGGCTCATAGACATGAGGGTTGGCACCGTTTGGGATAAGCTGTACGACGGTGACGCGATCCTGACCCACCTGGGTCACAAGGTCACAGAGCGGAGGAATGGATACCCCAACGGTGAGTGCCAGAGCAGAACCTCCAAGCAACACCAAAAGCGTCGCAATGCCGAGTACCCTCACAGCTGCGTTCCTCCCCTCTCATTTCCAGAAGAGGCCACAGTGGCAGCGACCGTTACGCTCCACGCTCCCCTGCCGGGTTTCAAGGCAGGGGCAGACGTTCTCGGGGATGTTGTCGATTTTGCAGGGACAGTAGAAGTCTCCGTAGCGCTCGTATTTTTTCAGCAATGCTTCGATAAGGGGTTCCTTCATCTCGTTGAAATGGTATCCCCGAAGTTGCGCGAAGTTCTCCACCCGGGCACGAATTTCCTCTTCGGGACTCATGTCCTTGGGTCGCCTGAGGACCCAGAAGCCGTTCTCCTCCGTAAGCGTGAGCACCGCACCGCACACGGGACAGACCACCCGTTTTCCCGGAACCCTTTCCTCCTTGAGGAGAAAGGTCACCTGGCATACGGGACAGAGCATACGCTCGGACGTCATTTTTCCAAAGCCTCCCTGATACGGAGTTCGTCGTATCCCACGATGACCTCTTCGCCGATCACGATCACCGGAAAAGCCCGCCGTCCGGAAATGCGCTGAACTTCGGCGACAGTCTTCTCCTTTTCTTCTTCGGGAAGAAGGTCCACATCGACGAAATTATACGGGATGTTCTGATTCTCGAAAAAGCGCTTGGCCATTTTGCAGAATGGGCAGGTACTCAGGGCATAGAGCATAACGGGTTTCATGATCTCACTCCTTCTTGGTTTTCTTTTTGGTTATATTTCTAAACCCTGGGAAGTAGAATTTATTCATTGTGTCACCTGGAAAATCCGCAGAGCCAGGCAGGGCAACTCCCGACGGGTGAGATCTGTTGGAAGAAACATCGGGAACTTGTAAAACCAGGAGGGCATCTTCTATAATGTCTCTGGAGACGAAAACGGAGAGGTGGCTGAGTGGACGAAGGCGCCCGCCTGGAGAGCGGGTAGGCAGGGGTTGAGCCTGCCTCGTGGGTTCGAATCCCACCCTCTCCGCCAGATTTGCCTCTAATCGTGCTAGGCGGGGAGTTAGCGGTGCCCTGTACCTGCAATCCGCTACAGCAGGGCTGAATTCCGGCATGAGGTCCTTCCTTTCAGCCCCGGTTGGGGAAACGGGGTGTTGAGGGCTGGGTCCTGCGCGACGAATCCTCGCCAACCCCGCCAGGCCCGGAAGGGAGCAACGGTACGCGAGGCTCTTCGGGTGCCGCAGGGGTGCCTGGCCGGAGCCACCGGCCCTGACACGGCCTGGGAGGGAGCGATCGAGTGACGGTGCACGATTAGAGGCAATTTTGTGGTTGTCCTCAAAGAGGTGGAACATTGTCGTACCTTGCGCTGTACCGGAAGTGGAGACCATACCGTTTTGAAGACATTGCCGGACAGGACACCGTCATCCAGGTCCTCCTGAATGCCCTGAAATCTCAGCGTATCCCTCATGCCTTCCTTTTTTCCGGTCCCCGGGGTGTGGGGAAAACTACCACCGCTCGAGTGCTCGCTATGGCGCTGAACTGCCACGAGGGGGTGACACCAGCTCCCTGTGGGGTCTGTAACTCGTGTCTTGCTATCCGTCAGGGTCGGGCTCTGGACGTTGTGGAGATTGACGCTGCCTCGCATCGTGGGATTGATGAAATTCGGGAGCTTAGGGAAAACGTCAAGTATGTTCCGCTTGAGTCCCGTTTCAAGGTCTACATCATTGACGAAGTGCACATGCTCACCCCGGAAGCCTTCAACGCCCTTCTGAAGACTCTTGAGGAGCCACCGGGACACGTTGTGTTCATCCTTGCCACCACGGACCCAAAGCGACTTCCAGAAACCATCCTCTCAAGGTGCGTGCGTCTTTTCTTCAACCCCATTCCCCATGAGGTCATTGTGGAGCAGCTTCGAAGAATCGCCGCTTCGGAGGAGGTCTCAATCGAGGAGGATGTGCTCCACCTCATCGCCCGAAAAGCGGAGGGGTCTCTCCGGGATGCGGAAAGCCTCCTGGAGCAGCTTCTCGCCTTTGGCGAGAAGGTGATTCCCCTCTCCCTTGCGGTCAAGGTGCTCCGGGATGTGGAGACAAGGGATCTCGACGCCTTCTTCACCCTTTTGTGCAAGAAAGACCTGGGGAAAGCTCTCGTGACCCTGGAGGAGTGGCTTTCCCGTGGTCTTGGCCCGGAAGATATTGTGGCGAGTCTTGTACAGTACTTCCGGGACCTTTTCGTGGTGGCCTCCTCAACGTACCACCCTCTTTTTGGGATTTCCCAATCCCGCTGGGATGACCTGAAGGCGCTGGCCGAGCCTTTTGACCCCCAGGTGTTCGGAACCGTCCTCAACCGGTTGCGTGTTCTTGAGGGGGATCTGCGCCGTCTCCCCCATGCTCGCGTTTTGCTTGAGGTTGCTCTTCTCGATATAATAGAATGTCTGGGGCAAAAAGGAGAGGAAGAAAAACCAGAGGCGTCTGGGGCTGCTCCTTCCCGGAGGGATGTCTGGCAAGAAGTGCTTCAGGAGGTCAAGCGCTCGAAAATTTCGCTCTACGCCTTCCTGCAGCTTGCCGAGGTTCACTTCGAGGAGCCCTCGCGTCTTGTGATTGCCTTCGGGCCGGATTGTCAGTTCCATAAAGAAAGCGTAGAGCGCCGGGAGAATCTGGAAATCCTTGAGAAGGCGCTTTTGCGTGTACGCGGGGAGAAATGCCGGATTGAGTGTGTGCTCCAGGGAGGGAAAACAACGGAGACTTGGGGGACTGTGGTTTCTGAGGCTCCCAGGAGAGCGGAGCCAGTGCGGGAACGATTGCGGGAGGGGAATTCCCCCCTTCCGGAAATCCTGAACCTCTTCTCGGGAACCGTAGTGCACTACGTCCCGAGTGAGCAGCCGAAGGGCAGGTGGGAAGATGCAGAACTGGAAAAATCTGATGAAGGAAGCCCAGAAGATGCAGGCTAAAATTGCCAAGATGCAGGAAGACCTCCGGCAGAAAACGGTGGAAGCCACAAGCGGTGGGGGAATGGTCAGGGTCACCTGCAACGGTCAACAGGAAATCTTGGGCATCGCCATTGACCCTGAACTTCTTGAGGAGAAAGACGTCGAAATGCTCCAGGACCTGATTCTTGTTGCCGTGAATGAGGCGCTGAAACGGTCTCGGGAGCTTGCCCAGGAAGAACTGGCCAAAATCACTGGTGGCCTCAGCATTCCGGGTTTATAGAAGGTGGAAGGGGTGCAGGACGCCTATCCTGAATCACTGGACCGGGTCATTCGTGCGCTTTCCCGATTGCCCGGAATCGGACCGAAAACTGCTCAGCGCCTCGCTTTCTACCTCGTGAAGTCCCCTTCGGGGGAGCTTGAGGAGCTCCTTCGAGCTCTTGAGGATATGCAGAGGAAAATCCGCTTCTGCAAGCGATGTGGTTTCTTCAGCGAGGAAGACCTTTGCCGGATCTGCCAGGATGCTTCCCGGGATGCCCACACCCTCTGTGTTGTGGAGCGGCCCCAGGACGTTTTTGCCCTGGAGCGGGCAGGATTCCGGGGGAAATACCACGTTCTGCAGGGGGTCCTCTCGCCCCTTTCCGGTATTGGCCCTGAGGACATCCGTATTCCTCAGCTCTTTGAGCGAATCCAAAGGGAGCACATCGAGGAGGTGATTCTGGCACTGAACCCATCAGTCGACGGGGAGGCCACGGCGCTCTTTCTGGCTCAAAAACTCGGTGCTTTTCCAGTGAAGGTAACCCTGATTGCCCGGGGATTGCCCTCGGGTGGAGACCTTGAGTTTGCCGATGAGGTGACGCTGGCACAGGCGCTTGAAGGGAGACGAGAAATCCGTGTAGCTCCAGGAAAGGAGGCCTTGTAACCTTGGAAAAACCCCTGGAAATTCGATGGCATGGCCGGGGAGGGCAGGGAGTTGTTACTGCCTCTCGTATCCTTGCCGATGCCCTGTTGCGAGAGGGAAAGTACTTCCAGGCTTTCCCCGAGTACGGTCCTGAACGGATGGGTGCTCCGGTGAAGGCGTACAACCGGGTGAGCAGTACCCCGATTCGCATTCACTCGGGAGTGACGAGTCCTGAAATGGTCGTGGTGGTGGATCCAACGCTTCTTGGGGCGGTGGACGTCCTTGAGGGCCTTGCCGAAAACGGAACGGTGGTGGCCAATTTCCCTGGGACTCCGGGAGACTTGCGGAATCTCCTCCATTTTGCTTCCGGAACGGTTGTGGTGGTGGACGCTTCCCGGATTTCTCGGGAAATCCTCGGGCGGGTGGTGGTGAACACTCCCATTCTTGGGGCACTCTGCCGGGTTTTGCCAGAAGTGAAACTCGAGAACATCCTTGAGGCCGTGAAAGCGCAGTTTGGAGAGAAACTCCGGGCAGAGGTGGTGGAGAAAAACCTCGCCTGTTTACGGAGAGCGTATGAGGAGGCGCAGATAGGATGAGCAGGCTCAAGAGCTGGAAGGAACTCCCCCCGGGTGGTGTGATCCTTGAAGCGGGGAACGCTCGAACCTACAAAACCGGTGACTGGAGGACCGAGAAGCCCCAGGTGGACAAGGCAAAATGCATCAACTGTTTCTTCTGCTGGGCATACTGCCCCGATGCTTCGGTGATTGTTGATGCCGACCGGGGGACGATGGAAGGCTTTGATTACGACCACTGCAAAGGCTGTGGCATCTGTGCGAGTGTTTGCCCCAAGCAGGCGATCACCATGATTCCGGAACGATAGAAAGCGAGGGAGGTTCAGTGAGCAAGGTCCTTGGCTTGAATGGGAATGCCGCGGCGGCTCACGCCATGCGCCAGATTAACCCCCATGTCGTTGCCGCCTATCCCATCACCCCACAAACGGACTGTGTGGAACGCTTTGCCGAGTTCGTCAGCGAGGGTCTTGTGGACACCGAGTTCGTGACGGTAGAGAGCGAACACAGTGCGCTGAGTGCCTGCATCGGTGCAGCGGCAGCCGGTGGCCGGGTGATGACGGCGACGTCCTCTCAGGGGCTGGCCCTTATGTGGGAGATGCTCTACATCGCCGCAAGCATGCGCCTGCCCATCGTCATGATGGTGGTGAACCGGGCGCTTTCAGGGAACATCAACATCCACTGCGATCACTCCGATACCATGGGGGCCCGGGATGCTGGGTGGATCCAGCTATTTTCGGAAAACGCCCAGGAAGTGTACGACAACATGATTCAGGCGGTGAGGATTGCAGAGGACATGAGGGTCCGGCTCCCGGTGATGGTCACCCAGGATGGGTTCATCATCAGCCACGCTGTGGAGCGGGTGGAGTTACTTGACGATGAAGAAGTGAAAAACTTCGTAGGACCGTACAGGCCTCTGTACCCCCTCCTTGACGTTCGCAATCCGGTCACCTATGGTCCTCTGGACCTTTTCGATTACTACTTCGAGCACAAACGCTCCGAAATCGAGGCCATCGATAACTGTCTTCCGGTCATCGAAGAGGTCGGAAAGGAGTTTGGGAAGCTCTCTGGAAGGCCCTATGGGCTTCTTGAGGAGTACAGACTCGAGGATGCGGAGTACGCGGTGGTGGCTTTAGGTTCAACCTGCGGCACCGCTAAAGAGGCGGTGGACCGGCTGCGGGATCGGGGGAAGAAAGTCGGGCTTTTGAAAATCCGCTGTTTCCGGCCATTCCCCAAGGACAAAGTCATTCGTGCCCTGGCACCGCGAAAGGGCGTTGCAGTTCTAGATCGTTCGGTCGTCTTTGGTGGTTTTGGCGGGCCAGTGTTCACCGAAATCCGCTCTGCTCTTTATGACCTTCCATCTCGACCACTGGTCATCGACTTCTACTACGGCCTTGGAGGTCGGGACATTTACGTTGAGGACATCGAGAGAGCCTTTGCCCGCGTTGAGGAAGTCGTTCGGGCGGGACGGGTGGAGAAACACATCGACTATCTCGGTTTGAGGGAGTAGGGGGGTGACGACCATGCCAACTCTGAAGGAACTGGCGAAGCGACCGGAACGGCTTACCCCGGGGCACCGGCTCTGTGCGGGGTGTGGAGCACCCATTGCGGTGCGTCTCATCCTTGCGGCGGCGGATAAGCCGGTGGTGGCGGCGAACGCCACGGGGTGCCTTGAGGTTTCAACGAGCATTTTCCCCTACACTGCCTGGAACATTCCCTGGATTCACAGCGCTTTTGAGAACGTGGCGGCCACCATTGCCGGTGTTGAGAGCATGTACCGGGCCAGGCGCAGGAGAGGGGAGATTGAGGAGGAAATCTACTTCGTCGCCTTTGGGGGGGACGGTGGAACCTATGATATCGGGCTTCAGGCGCTTTCTGGAGCTTTAGAGCGGGGACACCGTTTCCTCTACGTCTGCTACAACAACGAAGCCTACATGAACACGGGTATTCAGCGCTCCAGTGCCACACCCCTTGGGGCCTGGACGACCACAAGCCCTGTAGGGAGGGTGCTTCCGGGGAAGACCCAGTGGCGGAAGAACCTCACCGAAATCGTTGCCGCTCACGGCATCCCCTATGTTGCCCAGTCTGTGGCTTCGAACTGGCGGGATCTTGTCACCAAGGCAGAGAAAGCGTTCCACACCGACGGACCGTCGTTCATCAACGTCCTTGCTTCATGCAACCGGGGCTGGCGCCATGAGCCTTCGGAGACTCTGAAGATTATGCAGCTTGCGGTGGACTGCTGCATCTGGCCGCTCTACGAAGTGGAGAATGGGGTGTACCGGCTCACGTATAAGCCCAAGGAGAAGAAGCCGGTGGAAGAGTGGTTGAGAACCCAGGGGAGGTTCCGTCATCTCCTGGCACCGGGAAACCGTCACCTCGTTGAGGCTTTCCAGCGCTACGTCGATGAAGAGTGGGAACGTCTCCTGAAAAAGTGTGGGGAGGCGTGAGACAAAAAGGGGTGGGGTGTCCCCACCCCTTTTGCGTTTTCCGAAGAATCGCTGAATCCCTCCGGTGTCCCGCATGATGTGAACCATACAGGGACTGGATAGGTTCACAGAGATCTGCAACAGGTAGGGTAGACAAAAAGGTGCAGGACCCTGTATCCTAACTCGGTGTCGAAAACCCTAAGAGAAGGG
>APCU01000022.1 GCA_000347575.1 Candidatus Caldatribacterium saccharofermentans OP9-77CS
CTTGCCTCCATGGGAGGACCGGTGGCCGATGGGCGAAAGATTCTCTCAGAAGGAAGCAGGTTCGAGGTCTTTGACCGGATGATTTGCCGGGTGGTGGGGAAACTCCTCGCCGAGGGCCAGATTTCCCGCCAGGGTGCCGTGTTCCTCGTGGAATCCCTCATGTATCGCAGCTCGGTCCGGATTTTTGGCCTGGAAGAGATGCTTTCGCAGTAATTTTGGACCTTTCTTTGGGGGAGCTCCAATCTTCTCCCTGCAGATTCTGGGGGCTGGAGGAGCATTCGCTCTACCTGCGTTTTTTGGCCTTTTCTGCCGCAAGCGAGGTCTCTGTTCTCTGGTTTGGGAGCTGGCTCTGAAGGACCCGGGTAGAAGGCCAGGGAATCGCCCCTTTACATTTTGCCAGGACAGTGGAGGGACGAACGCTCAGCTTTTTAGAATCCCCACGGGCACCCAGAGCGAGCTCATCCCCGGACTCAAAAGACGAGCGCGGAGAAGCCCCGTGACTTTTTCAAAGAGGTTTTCCGACGACGTTGCTGCAAAATCGCTTGCAGTAGCAGGATTCTACGGGGAGAGCAGGCGGCTGGAAAGCCTGATTTCAGAGAGTTTCTGGTAGGCCGTGCAGGACTTGAACCTGCAACCCACTGATTAAGAGTCAGTTGCTCTGCCAAATTGAGCTAACGGCCCACCAGGCAAGGTAGAATATACTATGAGGAATACGAAGTGTCAAGGGGTTTTCGGAAAGCCCGGTGGAAATCCCCAGCTCTTTTCTGGTATAATGCTCTCAAAGTGAATACGGAACCGGGGGAGCTCCATAACGCGGGGCTGAGAGGAGAGCGCAAGCTCTCGACCCTTTGAACCTGATCTGGGTAATGCCAGCGGAGGGAGTTGGTGGATTTCGAGCCACTTGCCGACCTGGCAGGTGGCTTTTTTTTGGAGGTGGGGGACATGCGGGGAGGACATTTACGAAAACTCCTGTATGCGGGGCTCTTTGCCGCTTTGGCTGTTGCGGCGTCAGGCTTCCACATTCCCGTCGGTCCTGCGAAGGTCTTCCCTTTCCAGCACGCCATTAACGTCCTGGCGGGCGTTACCATTGGGCCCTGGTACGGAGCACTGGCGGCGGGAATAGCCGGGATCATTCGCATACTCCTTGGAACGGGGACGATTTTCGCCCTCCCGGGAGGTATTCCCGGAGCCCTTGTGGTTGGTCTCGTGTATCGCCTCTGGCGCAGAGATATTGCAGGGTTTTTCGAGCCCATAGGAACGGGAATTGTTGGTGCTTTCCTCAGCGCGTACCTGGTGGCTCCGCTTGTGGGGAAGACGGGGACGCTTCTCTTTTTCCAGGCTGCTTTCTTTGCGAGCAGTATTCCGGGAAGCATCCTGGGCGTTGTGGTTCTCCGGGTTCTGCGAAGAACTGTCCACGACGCACTCTTTTGTGAGGAGGTTTCAAGGCGATGCTAAACGATGTGCAACCCATCCCCAGGGAAAAACGGCACCTCTTAGGGTTTGACCTCTTCCTCCTCTGGGCAGGGGCAGCAGTGGCGATATCGGAAGTCTGGGCAGGAGGTATTCTCGCTCCTCTGGGTTTTGTGGGTGGGATGCTGGCCATTCTTCTGGGGCATGTGGTGGGGAACACGCCTTTTGCCCTTGGAGGAATCCTGGGGAGTGAACTTGGGGTTCCTGCCATGGTCTCGGTGCGGCTTGCCTTCGGGAAGTGGGGATCGTATCTGGCGTCTTTCCTCAACATTCTTCAGCTCATCGGCTGGACTGCCATTATGGTGATTATCTGTGCCCGGGCGGGAGACGAGATTCTCCGGGCGATCTTTGGGTTTTCCTTCCCCCGGCTTTTGCTCTTTATTGCTGGTCTCGTGAGCACGTTCTGGGCCTTTCTTGAAACCCCCTGGTGGAAGTGGATGGAACGTGTGGCCGTGATTGCCCTGGCCGGGCTTTCCGGAGTTATGACGTTCGTGGCATTGCGGCAGGTTTCCTTCGGCGAACTCTTGCGACTCCGGGGGGAAGGGTCTTTACCCTGGGGAGCAGGGTTTGACCTGGTGGTGGCTATGCCGATTTCCTGGCTCCCCCTTGTGGCCGACTACACCCGCTTTGCTCGCAATACCCGGGGGGCTTTCTGGGGCACCTGGTGGGGGTACTTTGTGGCGAGTTCCTGGATGTACACTGTGGGACTTGTGAGCGCTCTGACTACGGGACGGACTGACCCTCTCCCGGCTATGGTGNTGCTTGGTCTTGGCTCCATAGCCCTTGCAATCGTACTCTTCTCNACCTTCACCACAACGTTTCTGGACATTTACTCGGCTGCGGTGTCTCTGCTCAACGTACTTCCTCGCTTTCGGCAGAAAATAGCGGTGGCCCTTTTCGGGGCGCTGGGGACACTTCTTGCCCTTGTCTTCCCCATGGAACGGTATGAGAGTTTCCTCTTCCTCATTGGTGCGGTATTTATCCCCCTTTTTGGCGTTGTCCTTGTGGATTATTTCGTGATCCGCAGACGAAAGGTACAACCCGAAGAACTCTACGACAGGTGCCCACCGATTGTCTGGGAGGCCCTGGTCTCCTGGATTCTGGGGTGTGGGGGGTTTATGCCCTTTTCCTGAAGGTTTTTCCCGGTTTCGGTGCCTCTGTTCCGAGCTTTCTTGCTGCAGGAGGGCTCTACTGGGCCTGGCGGAGGAGGAAAGGTACATGACATTAGGAGAGAAATGCGCGGAAATCCTGGTACGGATTCGCCAGAAGCGGCCTCTGGTACACCATATCACCAATATCGTTGTGGCCAATGACAATGCGAATACGATGCTCGCCCTGGGAGCTTTACCGGTTATGGCCTACGCCCGGGAAGAAGTCGAGGAAATGGTTACGGGTGCAGAGGCACTGGTGCTGAACCTCGGAACCCCTACAGAGGACATTATCAAAAGCGCGCTCCTTGCAGGGAAGAAGGCCAACGCCCTGGGTATTCCTGTTATCCTTGATCCAGTAGGGGCGGGGGCCACACGCTTCCGAAAAGAGGCCGCGCTTCTTCTCCTTGAGCGCGTTCGTGTGACCATTGTGCGGGGAAATGCCGCCGAGGCATGCGCTCTCCTTGGTCGTCCCTCCCGCGAGCGTGGAGTGGAGTCCAAAGCAGAAGCAGAGAACCAGGCACTTCTGGCTCGGGAAGTGGCCTTGAAATTTGGAGTCACCGCGGCAATCACCGGTGCCGTGGATTACGTAAGCGATGGGAAGAGGATTGTTGCCGTCCACAATGGCCATCCCCTGTTGACCCGGGTGACGGGGACCGGGTGTATGGCAACCTCTCTGTGTGGGGCATTTGCGGCGGTAGAGAGTGATGCGCTTTTGGCTTCGCTTGGGGCTTTAGGATTTTTGGGAGTCTGTGCGGAAAGGGCAATTCGTGATTCTCAGGGTCCTGGGAGTTTCCGTATGCGGCTTTTCGATGTGATGTACTCGCTCTCAGAGGACGATTTTTGCCAGGAATCTCTCTTTTGAGGTGCTCCAGTGAGGGATTTCTCACTGTACGTCATTACGGATCGGAGGATTCAAAAGCGCAGGAATCTCGAGGTGGTTGAGGAGGCCATTGCGGGAGGGGCTTCTGTCATACAGCTTCGGGAGAAAGAGGTTTCCACGAGAGAATTCCTTGAGGAAGCTCTGCTCCTTCGGGACTGCACACGACGCCACGGAGTCCTCTTCATCGTGAATGACCGGCTGGACATCGCTTTGGCTAGCGACGCTGACGGGGTGCACCTTGGACCAGACGACATGCCTCTTGAGTACGCCCGGCGTATTGCGCCTCATCTCATCCTGGGGTACTCCTGTGACACCGTAGAAGAAGCGCAGCGGGCGGAACGCCTTGGAGCCCATTACCTGGGAGTAGGAACGGTCTTTCCTACAACGACGAAGAAAGATGCGGGGGCACCCATTGGCCTTGAGCGCCTTCGGGAAATCAAGAAAGCCGTAAGAATCCCCGTGGTGGCCATTGGGGGCATTACTCTGGAGAACCTTGAAGCGGTCCTAACTACGGGTGTTGATGGNGTGGCGGTGGTGTCGGCTATTGTTGGGGCACCCTCAGTGCGGGATGCTGCCTTTGCCTTTCGCGAGAAAATCGATGCTTTTCGGAGGCGGTACCATGGAGCTCCGTGACCTTGGAGAGTTCGGCTTGATTGCCCGTATCCGTAACGTTTTCTCTTCCACCGTTCCCCTGGGTATTGGCGATGACTGCGCTGTCCTCCCGGGGAGGGAGGGGTTCTGGTTCCTTGCAACTGTGGATAGCCAGATTGAGGGTGTGCATTTCCAGGCATCACTCATTCCTCCGTTTTTTGTCGGTCGGCGCCTCCTTGTGGCAAATCTCAGCGATATTGCGGCCATGGGTGGTATTCCCCGGTATGCCCTGCTCTCCTTTGCCCTTCGGGAGGACGTCTCTTTCGTCTGGCTCAGCGAGGTCCTTCAGGGTGTTCAGGAAGAAGCCTCCCGGCATGGGGTCGAGGTGGTCGGAGGGAATCTTGCCCGGATTGATGGACCAGCAGTGCTCGACCTTGTGCTTCTTGGGGAGGTGGAGCGAGATCGGCCACTTCTTCTGCGGGGCAACGCCCGCCCAGGAGACTGGATTTTTGTCACCGGGTACCCTGGGGAGGCAAAAGCAGGGCTCATCCTTGCAGGGAGAAAAGTGCTTGAGGAGCAATACCGTGGTCTCTGGCAACGGTTTTTTGCTGCTTCGCCTCGCCTTGACGTTGGAAGGTTTCTTGGAGCGCTTGGGGAACGGATTGCTCTTATCGATGTCTCCGACGGTTTACTCCAGGATCTCGGGCATATTCTTGAAGAGAGCCACGTGGGGGCCATTCTTTACGAGGACGCGCTTCCTGTGTCGCCCCTTCTTGCTCAGTTCTGCGAAAAGGAGGGTTGCGATCCCCAGGAATTTGTCCTCCGGGGAGGAGAGGACTTCGAGCTCCTTTTTACCGTTCCTCCCCACCGGGGAGAGGAAATTCAGGAGGAAATTCCCCGAAGGTTTGGTCTTCCAGTTCACCGGGTGGGGGAGATCGTTGAGGGGGCAGGTGTGTATTTGAGGAAGAAGGATACCCTGGTTCCCCTCGCTCCCCAGGGTTTCAATCATTTCAGCAGGAAGGAGTAAAGGAACATGCGACGGGTACTGACCATTGCCGGGTCCGATTCGGGTGGAGGAGCGGGCATTCAGGCTGACTTGAAGACCTTCTGTGCCTTTGGCGTTTACGGGATGACCGCCATTACTGCCGTGACGGCTCAGAATACGAAAGGGGTGGACGCTATTTTCCCCTTGCCCCCATCGATGGTTGCGCGGCAAATCGAGAGCATCATGGAGGATATTGGGGTCGATGCGGTGAAAACCGGCATGCTCTTTAGTGAGGACATTATCAGGGCTGTGGCGCAGGCGCTCTGCAGGTGGCCTGTTGAGTACCTTGTTGTTGATCCCGTCATGGTAGCCAAAAGTAAAGCAGTGCTCCTTGAAGAACGAGCCATCCGGACACTGGTTCAGGAACTCCTTCCCCTTGCCCATGTGGTCACGCCGAATCTTGAAGAAGCTTCGGTCCTTGCTGGATTCCCGGTACAGAACCTCAGGGATATGGAGGATGCCGCCCGGCGTATCAGGGAAAAGGGTCCGCGGTACGTCCTTGTTAAGGGAGGGCATCTTCCGGGAAATGAGGTTACCGATGTACTTTTTGATGGGAAGGATTTCACATACTTTTCAGGTCCTCGCATCGAGACCCCCAATACCCATGGTACAGGGTGCACGTACTCGGCTGCTATCTGTGCGCTCCTTGCCCTGGGGTATGCGGTGGAAGAGGCTGTTGCCGAGGCCCGGCGGTACATGGAGCTCGTGATTACCCATGCCCTGCCCCTTGGGGGAGGATTTGGTCCCACGAATCACCTCGCTCCGCTTTTTCTTCGGGCTGGTCTTGACCCTCAGGAAGGTGGGCGATGCTGGTGACTGTTCGCATTGGGACCTCGGGATGGATATACGACCACTGGAAGGGTGTGGTGTACCCCGAAAATCTCCCCAAAAGGGCATGGCTTGCCTTCTACGCCACCCTTTTTGATACCGTGGAAATTAATACCTCGTTTTACCACCTGCCTAAGGAGACAGCCCTCACAAGGTGGTATGCCGAGACCCCACCCTCATTCCTCTTTGCGGTGAAGGCCAGCCGGTACATCACCCATGTGAAGAAACTCAGAGATGTTGAAGAACCCCTTGCCCTGTTCTTCCGGCGGGTTGAGCTTCTCAAGGAAAAATGTGGTCCTCTCCTTTTCCAGTTTCCTCCTCGCTTTACCTTCCACAGGGAAATTCTTGTGGCTTTTGTGGCCCGCCTTGCTTCGCATTTCCGGTATGTTTTTGAATTCCGTCACCCGAGCTTCTTCTGCAAAGAAGTGTACGACCTCCTCCGCAGGCACAACATTGCCCTTTGCTTTGCCGATACTCCCTTTTTCCCCTATGCGGAGGTGGTCACAGCCTCCTTTGTTTATCTCCGTCTCCACGGTTCTCGAAGTCTTTACACCCACTGTTACGACAGAGAAGAACTCGAATCCTGGGCGGAGAAAATCCGCTCCTTCAGCAGGATGGGGGAGGTCTACTGTTACTTTGACAACGACTATCAGGGTTTCGCCGTGCAGAATGCCCAAGAACTCCTAAAGATACTCGGGTCTTAGTCCCTGAGACGGGTGACGATGGTTTCGACCCCTCTTTTCAAGGTGTTCATCACTGTGCAGGCCCGCTCTCCCACAGCAAGGAGCTGTTCTTTTTCGGCTCTGGTGAGATTCCCAAGGAATTCCACCTCCATGGTGATGGAGGCTATTCGCGAAGGTCCTGAAACCACCTCCCCTTCAAGGGCAACCATGACTTTCTCTAAAGGGAGTCCCTTGGTTCTGGCGTAGGAGAAGACCGTTCCGGAGAAGCAACTTCCCAGAGCGGCGAGGATGTACTCTGTGGGCCAGTGGCCAACTTCGCTTTCGGCACCGCTACTTTTGAAGAGGACGGTATCCTCTCCGATACGGGCTTCGATTTTTCCGCGCTGGGCAGTGAGTTCTACTCTGGCCATGTGCTTCACCCCGCTTGAGGATTTCTTTGAGGTACTGTAACATGGTGCATGAAGCAATTATTCCGGGAGGTCGTGGCAATGCGCTCAAGAAAGATTTTTGCGGTACTCGTTCTTGTTCTCCTTGCGGGAATCCTTGGAGGTTGTGCTCAGGTGGAGCTGGCCGTCCAGGTGGCTCAGGATGCGACTATTCCTCGGGCTCGCATCGCGGTGTACGTTAAAGATTACACGGTCTTTGCCCAGCTGAAACAGGCGGCCTCGGGAGAGTACAGAAAGCTCCCTCCTGAGGAGCAAAAATACATCATTCTGCAGACTCGAGAGGATGTTCCTCCCTATGTGGTGGCCTGGGAGTGGCGTTTTCCCGATGAAGAAAAGGCAAGAGAGTTCACTGAGCAGTTCCTTGGGAAATCGGCCCGGCTGTACAGGGACCAGGACCTGGTGATTCTTGAAGCTCATCTCAAAGGAGAGGACCTTGAGAGTGCGCTGAACGCTCTTGGGGCTTCCAAGGTCAAGCCTTTCCTTGGGTCCATAGTGCTGACGCTCAAAGCCTATATGCCCGGGGAGATCCTCAGTTACGTCGATGGGACCTTAGAGAAGGATACGGTATGGAAGCAAGAGCTCAACCTTGGCCAGGTATACCAGGAGAAGCCCACCATTGATATCGAGGTTGTTGCCCGAGGAGGAGGTTCTCTGTGACACCAAAAGAACGGGTTCTCTGTGCTCTGGCCTTTGCAGACACGGACATTGTCCCTTACCAGGTTGACTTTACCATACCGGCGCGGGAGAAAATGTCAGCGTACCTTTCGGATCCAGACTTTCTGGAAAAGCTTGGAAACCATCTTGCCTATGTGAAAGCCATTCCCCCTTCGGGTCTTCGGGAAGTGGCTCCCGGATTTGTCCAGGACGAATGGGGGGTGGTGTGGAATCGTACCATTGACCCGGATATNGGGAATCCCATACCGGTGCTCTCGCGCCCAAGCCTTTCNGGGTACCGCTTTCCGGATCCCACCGATCCTCTACGGTACGCCCATATCCCCGGGTTCGTTGAGCGTCACCAGGACACTTTTTAAGCTTTTNCGGGAGACGTATACGCTTTTTGAGCGGGCCTGGAGTCTCAGGGGAATGGAGGAATTCTTGAGCGATATGATAATGCACCAGGACTTTGTTGAGGATTTGCTCGATGCCATTACCTCTTTTCTATCTTGAAGTGATCGATCGGGCTCTGGACCTTGGACTCGATGGGGTTCTCTTTGGGGATGACTGGGGATGGCAGGGGGGACTCATCATGGGGCCGAAGCTCTGGCGGAAGTACATCAAACCTCGCATGGCTGAGATGATTGCTCTTGTCCGGAAAAAAGGAAAGAAAACCTTTCTTCACTGTTGTGGGAAAGTTCAGGAAATCTTTCCTGACCTTGTGGAAATTGGACTTCACGTTTTCAATCCCTTCCAGCCTGAGGTGATGGACATTTTTGCTCTTAAGGAGGAGTACCAGGGGAAACTCGCTTTTTGGGGTGGCATAAGCATTCAGAGGCTCCTTCCTTTCGGAACTCCTGAGGAAGTCCGGAGGGAAACCTGTCAGATTCTGGCAAGACTTGGAGATGGAGGAGGATACATTGCTGCCCCGTCTCATGCGCTTCCTCGAGACATTCCCTGTGAGAACATCGCGGCGTTGCTTGAAGTGCTCATGAACCAGAAAGGCGACGGGCGATTTCTGAGGCAAAGTCCCAGGGAATGAGGTACGTGTCGACGAAGCGCAGGTCCTTTGACCTGGTGCGCTGTACCACTGTTTCCACAGTCAGTGTGCCCTCAGCTTCACCGGTTTTCGCAAGCTTCAGGAGCTTTTGAGTGACGGTTGTGGTGACGGGGTTTTCCCGTTCCCCCCAGATTTCGCACACGAGCTCCTGCTCCCTGAGGTATGCGAGAATCACCACATCCTGGGAAGGAAATCGAAAACGAAGGTCCTTGCTCCCGTAGCTTACCGCAGCATCGAGGCCTGGGGGAACATAGGCAGTGATTGAGGCATATCCAGAGTGAGGATGGCGTTCCAGGATTTCCGCTTCGGTTCTGAGAAGGGCGTTGTAGAGTGTTGAGGCCACCTGACACACTCCTCCTCCATATCCCGGAACAAGACGGCCGTTGGCGAGAATTCGGGTTTTCCGGTACCCATCTTCTTTCTCCGCCCGGCCAACCACAGCATTAAAGGAGAAGACCTCTCCTTTCTTCAGGAGGTACCCAGAGAGAGAGGCGGCGGCTTTTTCAATGTTGAAGACGACGTCCTCTTCTCGGTCTTTGAGGGACGTCGCAAAGGAGGCAAGAAGTGTTGTAATTCCCCGGCTCTTGAGGACCTCCGATGTATCCACTCTGGGGGGAAGGACGTCGAAGGTCTCGAGGGTAACGGTGTCGCTCCAGTCTTCAAGAGATTGCTTTAGGGCATGCAGGGCCTTCTCCACGTTTAGTCTTCGCCCTGCTCTGGCCTGCTGCACCCGATTACCTTCCCAGAAGGCGTCTTGTGGCGGAAGGAGAGTTTTTGTTGCAAGCGACTCAAGAAGGGCTTTGGCCTTCTCCTCGTCCCACTCTACAAGAAGTGGGACGCGCTTGCCCTGAGCGACCTTCTTCTTCATGGCTTTGATATTCCAGCGTATTCGGAGGGCATCCTTGGGGACCTCAAAGGCTTTGCCAGCAATCACAAGGCGAAGGGGGGTTCTCTTCCAGCGGGCTTCGAGGGTTTCAAGAAAAGGCACAATATCTCTTTTTGCCAGCGTGACCCTTTCTTCTTTGAGAATACAGGAGACTGTCCCTCGATTACCCGCAAGGAGGTATATCAAGAAAAGGACAAAGACCCCAACCCCAGGGATGATGCCCTTTCTCACTCCGCCTCCCCCTCAGGACCTGCGGCTGGGGGAGTTTCTGAGGAAACCAAGGTTTCCGGAGAGGTTGTTCTCATGAGCGCTTCGGAGATGGTGATGGTGCTCTTTTTCCTGAGTTCTGCAAGGAGGTGCTCTGTTCTAACCCGTTTCTGTTCTTCGAGGAGGTACCGACGAATGTTCTCCTTGACGTCTTCAAAAGCTTTGACCTCCCGGGGTTTCCACTCCAGTACGCGGTAAATGACGTAGGTGTCCCCCACCTTGAGGGGAGGGGTCACGTTGCGGGGGTCATCCTTGACTTTCTCCAGAACTTCCCGAACTTCCTGGGGAAGCCCGACTTCCGAAACCCAGCCTATGTCTCCACCCTTTTTTGCAACTTCGTCGAGGGAAACTTCCTGGGCGACTTTGGCAAACTCTTCCCCAAGGTACAACCGGCGCAGCGCCTTTTCTGCATCTTCTTTAGAGAGAAAGGTCATCCTCAGGAGGTGGTACTGAGCCGGGGTGGTGAAGAGGTCTTGGTGTTCCTCATAGTACTTCTGTACCTCTTCATCAGGGATAGGGAGGTCAGCAACGAGGCTCTCTGTGAGTTTCTGGATCATGAGTTCCCGGCGAAGGGATTCGCGAAGCGCCGAAAGTGTGAGCCCCTGGTACTCGAGGTACCGGCGGAATTCGCTTTCTGAAGAGAACTGTGCCCGGAGTTTCTCGAGCTCGGTCTCTATTTCCTTTGAAGAAACCCGTATTCTCCTTGTTTGGGCTTCCTGGTACAGAAGCTCGTTGTTGATGAGGTTTTCAAGGACCAGGCGTCGAAGGAGGTCAAAGGTCTTTTCGTCCCAGGAACTCAGGGTCTTTGAGTCGTACTGACTCAGGAAATTCCGAAAGGCCTGATCGAGGGTGTAGAAGCTGATAGCCGTGTGGTTTACTGTTGCAGCCACAGCCTGTCCAGTACGGCCAGAGCGGCGGTACGACCCATAGCCGTAGTAGATGGTGACGGCAAAAGCAACAACAACGATGATCAGAATGATGTCCAGGTTTTTGCGCAGCGCTCTCATCATCTTTTGTCCACCTCGTGCGTCCGTTTTGGAGTTCCCTCTTGCTACAATACTACTTCAGCGACTTATCCTTGTCAATTTTAGGGAGTTCCGGTAGAGTATTAGAAACACCAAGGTGCTCAATGGGGGTTGTGACGCCATGGAAATGGATATACGCAAAATCCAGGAAATTCTCCCCCACCGCTTTCCCTTCCTCCTTGTGGATCGGATCGTTGCCCTGGAGGAAGGAAGGGTTGTGGGCGTAAAGAACGTTACGGCAAACGAGTGGTTCTTCCAGGGTCATTTCCCGGGAAGGCCCATCATGCCCGGAGTTCTCATTCTTGAGAGTATGGCGCAGGTTGGAGCCACCATGATGATGTACATGGAAGAGTTCCGGGGCTGCATTCCATATTTCGCCTCCCTTGACAATGTCCGTTTCCGGCGTCCTGTTGTCCCCGGGGACCAGCTGGTCATGGAGGTCACGCTTCTCAGGATGAAAGGCCGGGTGGGTAAGCTCAAAGGCGTGGCGAAGGTAAAAGACCAGATTGTGGCTGAAGCAGAGCTGGGCTTCTCTCTGGTACGGGAAGAGGCAAGGGAGGAAGTGTCTTGAGGATGCAGTGGGTTCGTGTTCTGGGAACGGGCTCCAGTGTTCCGGAGAAAGTGCTCACCAACTTCGACCTGGAACGCATGGTGGACACAAGTGACGAGTGGATCACTACCCGGACAGGGATTAAAGAGCGGCGAATTGCTACGCCCTCCGAAACGACCTCGAAGCTGGCCCTCGAAGCAGCGTGGAGGGCCCTGGAGGCTGCTCAAGTTGCCCCTGAGGAAATCGACTGTATCATCGTGGGGACGGTGACCCCGGATATGCTCTTTCCTTCCACGGCATGCCTTCTGCAGCATGCCCTGGGAGCGAAAAGGGCCTTTGCTTTTGACCTCGAGGCAGGGTGCACGGGGTTCGTCTACGCCCTCGCTGTAGCTGAGAAGTACCTCCTTGCCGAGGGGAAGGGAAAGGCCCTGGTCGTGGGAGCTGAAACCCTCTCAAAGATTGTAGACTGGCAGGACCGGGCCACGTGTGTTCTTTTTGGTGACGGGGCAGGAGCAGCTGTAGTGGGCCTGGGGGACCGACCAGGAATTCTGGCAACGTATCTTGGGGCTGATGGGAGCGGGGCGCACCTTCTGGAACTCCCTGCTGGCTGTTCTCGAATGCCTGCTTCTTTTGAAACTGTAGAGAAGCGGCTTCACTACATCAAAATGAATGGGAACGAGGTATTTAAATTCGCGGTGCGCATAGTGGAGGAGGCGTCTCTTGAGGTTCTGAAGAGGGCTCAGAAAAGCGTTGATGACGTGAAGCTCTTCATACCTCACCAGGCAAACATCCGTATTATCCAGTCAGCAGCTAAGCGGCTTGGGATACCGGAAGAAAGGGTTTTCGTCAACGTGGAGAGATACGGGAATACCTCTTCAGCCTCCATCCCCATTGCCCTCGACGAGGCCTCAAGGTCTGGTCGCATCAAAGAGGGGGACATTGTGCTCCTTGTGGGCTTCGGTGCGGGCCTCACCTGGGGGGCTGCGCTCATTCAGTGGTAAAGGAGGTTGACCAGTTGGCGCGAAGAGTCGTTGTCACCGGTATTGGTGTTATCAGTCCAGTGGGGACTGGCAAGGAGAAATTCTGGCAGTCGCTTCTTGAAGGAAGGTCCGGCATTGACATCATTCAGAGCTTTGATCCAACGCCTTTTGAGACGAAAATCGCCGGGGAGGTCCGGGATTTCAATCCGGAAGATTTCCTTCCTCGAAGGGAAGCCCGGCGAATGGACCGCTTTTCGCAGTTTGCTGTTTGTGCATCACTTATGGCTCTGGAAGATGCCGGGGTGAACCTTGAGCGGATGGACCGGGAACGGGCAGGAGTCATCCTGGGGTCAGGCATTGGAGGTATTCACACCTTTGAGGAGCAGTACCGGGTACTTCTTGAACGGGGCCCTCAGAAGGTCAGCGCCTTCTTCATCCCCATGATGATTGTCAACATGGGGGCGGCCAATGTAGCCATTCAACTTGGCCTGAAGGGACCGAATAGTTGTGTTTCAACAGCCTGCGAAGCATCAACCCATGCTCTGGGTGAGGCGTTACGCATTATCCAGCGGGGAGAAGCCGACCTTATGATTGCCGTCGGTGCTGAGGCTTCCATCACGCCTCTTGCGGTAGCAGGTTTCTGTGCCATGAAAGCCCTCTCAACTCGTAACGACGAACCCCAGAAGGCCTCTCGTCCCTTCGACCGGAATCGCGATGGTTTTGTCATGGCTGAGGGTGCCTGCGCACTGGTTCTTGAGGCGGAGGAGGTGGCCCTCAAGAGGGGAGCGCGAATTTACGCAGAGCTTAAGGGTTACGCCTCAACCTGTGATGCTTACCACATCACGGCTCCGGACCCGGAGGGCGAGGGTGCGGCTCGGGCGATGCGTCTTGCCCTTGAGGACAGCGGTGTTCTCCCGGAGGAAGTCGACTATATCAATGCCCACGGAACTTCAACTCCCCTCAACGATCGTACGGAGACCCTGGCGATTAAGAAAGTCTTTGGTGACCGGGCATACAAAATCAAAATCAGTTCCACGAAGTCCATGGTAGGGCACCTCCTCGGAGCAGCGGGAGCCATTGAGGCAGCAGCCACGGTTCTCTCTATTTACCACGGGATTGTCCATCCAACGATTAACCTCGAAGAACCCGATCCGGAATGTGACCTCGATTACACCCCCTGGAAGGCCTGTCCTCTGGAGATTCGCAATGCTCTCTCGAACTCCTTTGGTTTTGGAGGACACAACGGGACCTTAGTGTTTGGGAGATACCAGAGGTGAGGGTTATGGTGGTCTGGGTACTTCCGGTGAATTACCTTTTGGGATCCCTGCCCTGTGGGCTTGTGGTCACCTGGCTCTTCAGGGGTGTGGATCTCCGAAAGTACGGGAGTGGAAATATCGGAGCGACCAACGTTTCCCGGGTCGCGGGGTTCTTCCCTGCTCTTCTTGCTGGAGTAGGGGATGCCCTCAAAGGGTTCTTCGGTGCGTACCTTGCTCTTCGCTTTCTGGGTTCGTCTCCTGTGCTCTTTTTCCTTGCCACTTCTCTGGTCGTTGTGGGGCACGACTGGTCACTTTTTTTGAGATTCAGGGGAGGGAAGGGAGTGGCTACAACTCTGGGGGTGCTGTTTTGCCTTTCGTGGCAGGCGGCACTTCTGTGTTTTCTGACCTGGGTTGTGATGGTGGCCATCACCAGGTATTCTTCGCTTGGTTCCTTAAGCGGTGCCCTGGTGATGCCGATTCTCCTTTTCCTCTTCCGCCGCCCCCAGGCTTTCGTGTGGTGGGGAATATTCGCAGCAGTCCTGGTGTTTTTGAGGCACAAGGACAACATTCGCCGGCTTGTGCACAGGCAGGAGCTCAAAATTGGCGAGAGAAGGAGTGAAGGACATGGGAGGGAATGTCCTGGAGCTGAACGAGACGAACTTTGAGGAAGAGGTGCTGCGTGCTCGGGAACCGGTGCTTGTGGATTTCTGGGCAACCTGGTGCATGCCCTGCCGCATGATGGCACCGGTTGTGGAGGACATTGCAAGGAGCTTCTCTGGCCGGATCAAAGTGGGGAAGGTAAACACCGACGAGGCTCCTTCTCTGGCCCTGCAGTACGGTGTCCATGCAATTCCCACGCTGATTTTCTTCCAGGATGGGAGAGAGGTCGAGCGAGTCGTGGGTTATGTTCCCAGGCGGGTTCTTGAGGAAAAACTCAAAAGGATTCTGGGCGAGGCGTAAAGCTTTCGCGTTGTTGGGAATCGTCATTCTCGGAGCACTTTCTGGGGTTCTGGGGATTGGAAAGGCAGAAGCCATTGAGCTCCGTGGCGAGAGAGTGTTCGCCATGAATACTCTGCGTTGTATCCGAAATGGACCCCAGGTGGAGAAGAGGGTTGCCCTGACCTTTGATGATGCTCCCAACGGGCACACAGCGGAAATCCTGGCCATTCTTGACCGTTTCCAGGTAAAGGCGACATTCTTCCTCATAGGTGCTCAAGTGCTTAGGCATCCAGACCTTGTCCAGCGCATTGTTGCGGCAGGGCACGAAATAGGAAACCATTCCTTCTCTCATGCATTCACCCGAGAATGCCCGGCAGAGAGCATAAAAGAGGATATAGAGCGCGCCGAGAAGGCCATCGTCAATTCCACCGGACGACTTCCCCTGTACTTCCGTCCTCCTGAAGGCCTTGTGACTCCGGCGATTGAGAGAGCCTGTGGCATGACAGGGTACAGTCTTGTCACCTGGTCGCTGGATTCGGAGGACTGGAGGGCACAAACAGAGGATGAAATCGTTGAGCGTGTTCTTCGGGATATCCATCCTGGAGCCATTGTGCTTTTCCATTCCCTCCCCCGCACTGTTCGCGCTCTTCCCCGTATTCTTTGCGCCCTTCTGGAGGCAGGATACACGTGTGTTCCCCTTTCTTCCCTCCTCGAGTGACAGGGGGCTTTTCCTGGCCCAGGGAATGGGCTTTCCTTGAGGAGGTTCTCCGTGACTTCCGGGGAACCATCATGGTCATTGCGCCTCCAGACCGTGGGAAAACCACCCTTGTGCGCCTTATCGTTCGATTCTTCCTTGAAAGAGGGAAAAGGGTTGGCTGGGTGGATGCCGACCCTGGCCAGTCGCAGATTGGTCCACCGACAACCATTGGGGCCTCCGTCCTCCTGCAGGAAGCAGGTTTATCGGAGCGGTTATTCACCCCATTTTTCCACTTTATCGGGGACACAACGCCTGAACGGGACGTTGTGGCTTTTGCCCTTGCCACCTTTGACCTTGTGCGTTTGGTGAGGCGGCGAAGTGATGTGGTTGTCCTCGACACCTGTGGGCTTTTCCATTCCCCTGTGGGGTATCTTCTCAAAATGCTCAAAATACGACTCATTGAACCGGAAATAGTGCTCGCTCTGGGAGAAAAGGAAGAGTTTCTCCCTTTTGCCACTTTTCTCAAGGACCGTTTCCTCCCGCTTCCCGTGCCTTTGGAAGCCTCAAAGAAGGATTACCTGCATCGTCGTGACCACCGTCAGAAACTTTTTGCCCTCTATTTCTCCGCGGGAAAAGAGATGAGGTTTCCGCTGGCCTCTCTCCGGTTTTCTCTTCCCTGGTACCCCTCCTTTTTCCTCTGGGAAATGGTGGAAGAAGAGAGCGAAGTGCGCTTCAAGAGTCCTGGAGAAGAAGTCCTTCTCGTTCCTGCCGGAGGGGGGGTTGAGGAGGAGGGATCTGCGTCACGGGTTACTCCAGCTGATGTCCTAGAGGGGCTCATCTGCGGGCTTTTTGGGAAGGATGGAAAGGATCTGGGAATTGGCATTATTGAACGGGTTTTCTGGGAGGATCGCGTGCTTCTTCTCTGGGGAGTTCAGTGTGTCCCCGGGAAAGTCGAGGCCATTGTCCCTGGAACAATTCGTCTGACCAGAGAAGGAGAGGAAAGAGGTCGTTTCTCCGTGTGTTTTTCTCCCCTTCGCCTGGAGCGGAAAATATGGAAACCCTGAGGTTTTTTCAATGTGCACGGCGCAAACCGTAACCCTGGGGGTGCGCGAGAGGGTTTCCGCAAGGGCTCTGGTGGTTTCCTCTCCACCCTGAAGCTCAAGGATGGCAAGATCATCCTCAGCACGGTGTCCTTCAGAGGAGGTCTTGTGGAGACCAAGGCGTGTTTCTTATGGTTTGTCCAGACTCCGTGAGGATTCTCTGAACCCCCCTGAAATGGCAGTGGATTCGGTGGGCGATCTCCGCAAGAAGAAGGTTGTACACCACGGTATTCGCTCCCTTTTCCAGGGGTTGTACCAGTTCGCTATAATACCCGAAAGGGGGTGATTGCCGTGCCTGTTGCACTGGTCATGGCAGGAGGGAAAGGAGAGCGGCTCTGGCCAGCGAGCCGGAGTCATCGACCGAAACAATTCATCAGTCTCTTTGGGAAGACCCTTCTTCGCCACACGGTGGAGCGCATCCTGCCCCTTGTGGGGGTTGACCGCCTCTATGTGGTCACCCAGAAGGAACACCTTGAAGCGACGCTTCGAGAGCTCCCTTTTCTTCCCCCTTCGCACCTGATCCTTGAACCGGTGGGAAAAAACACTGCTCCCTGTATTGGGCTTTCGGCGGTGCATTTTGCACGGATTTTCTCACCCGACGAGGTTATGGTCGTTCTTCCGGCGGACCACATGGTCTTCGAAGAGGAGAAATTCCAGGAAGCGGTGAGCCTTGCGGTGGAGGTTGCTCAAAGCGGTGAGTGGCTGGTGACCTTCGGCATTCCCCCAACCTATCCCCATACCGGGTACGGGTATATCCGCTGCGGAGAGCTCTTCTTTAGGGATTCTAGGGGCTGTGTGTACCGGGGGGAAGGTTTTACCGAAAAGCCGGATCTCAGCAAGGCCGAAGAGTACCTTCGCTCCGGAAAGTACCTCTGGAACAGCGGAATGTTTGTGTGGACTATCGGTGCCATCCTCTCAGCCTTCAAGACATGGGCTCCAGAGATCAGCTGGGGGTTGGAACGAATCGCAGAAAGCTTGGGAACCCCAGAGGAGGAAGAGGTGCTTGTGGAGGTCTTTTCTGCTTTTCCTTCGATTTCCATCGACTACGCTGTCATGGAACGGGCCTCCAGAATTCTGGTCGTTTCCGCTTCCTTTGGATGGAGTGACGTGGGGTCCTGGAAAAGCCTGGGGGAAATTCTGCCAAAAGACGCCGGTGGCAACGTCGCCCTGGGAGAACACATTGCCCTCGAAAGCCGGGGATGCATTCTCTGGACCAGAAAGCCCGTGGTGACCTTCGGGATGGAGGATGTGGTCCTGGTGGAGGAAGAAGACCTGCTCTTCCTTGCGCCGAAGAACAGAGACCAGGACATTCGCCGGCTTCTCGCCTACCTCCGGGAGACTGGCAGGACAGAGTACCTGTAGCCATGGCTGAAGTACTCCAGGCAGACAGAAAGGCCATTCAGAGGGCAGCGTCTTTTCTCCGAGAGGGGAAACTCGTTGCCTTTCCTACCGAAACGGTTTACGGTCTTGGTGCCTGTGCACTGAATCCTCAGGCTGTGGCCCGAATTTTCGAGGTGAAGGAGCGCCCCTTNTTCGACCCCCTGATTGTTCACGTAGCTACTCTTGAGATGGCTATGGAAGTCTGTGAATTTCTGGATCCGCGGGCTTTGCTCCTTGTCGAGCGTTTCTGGCCTGGACCACTCACCCTTGTTCTCCCCAAAAGACCTGTTATTCCTGACATCGTTACTGCAGGGTTACCAACCGTGGGGGTACGAATGCCTGCCCATCCTGTGGCCCTTGAGCTCATCGGAGAAGCTGGGATTCCCGTTGCCGCACCAAGTGCGAATCTCTTCGGGCACCTGAGTCCGACGACAGCTACTCACGTTGTCAAGCAAATTGGGGACCGGATCGACCTTATTCTTGATGGTGGTCAGTGTCCCATTGGGGTGGAGTCGACGGTTCTTGAGCTTCTCGAGGAACCGGTGCTCCTCAGGCCTGGAGGAATTCCCCTTGAGGATCTCGAAGGGGTCATAGGGAAGATTCGGATAGGTTCTCTGAAAGACGGTCCTCGTGCTCCGGGGCAGCTCCCTTTCCACTATGCTCCCCGTATTCCCCTGCGCATTGTCCCTCAGGGAACCCCTCCTCCTCCGGGATTCCGGGTGGGGTTGCTGGCCTTTCAGGTGGTACGACATCCAGAGTGGTTTGTGAAAGTTGAAATCCTTTCGTCAAACGGAGATCTCCGGGAAGCAGCGACCAACTTCTTTGCCTGTCTTCACCGCCTGGAGGAGGCTGGCCTTGACCTTATTTTCGCCGAACCGGTGCCCGAAGTTGGTCTGGGAAGGGCCATCATGGATCGTTTGCGTAAGGCTGAGGCAAAAACCCTTCAGTGAGGTGGATGTAATATGGCTCTGGTTCTCATTACCGGTGGCAGTGGTCTTTTGGGATCCTGGGTGACGTACTATCTTGTGGATCGAGGGAAAAAGGTGATCTCCTTTGACCTTCGGGAGGCCAACCAGGATTACCTCGAGGATCGGAGGAGTGCCATCGTTTTTTTCCGGGGAAGCGTTCTGGAGTGGTCTCATCTGGTACAACTTTTTTCTAACTTTCCCGACATTGAAGGCATCATTCATACCCCCGCGGTGATGGCCTCTCCACGGTACTGGAACGACCCTTACGCTGCTACTTTTCTCAACGTTGTTGGTACCCTCAACCTCCTGGAATGTGCTCGTCTTTTTAAGATTCCAAAGTTTCTCTACGTGAGTTCTGGCGCTGTTTATGGAGAGACCAGAGACAATCCCGGAGAACTCACTCATCCTGTGAATCCCTCAGATCTCTATGGAGCAAGTAAGGCCAGTGCGGAGTACCTCGCGCTCCAGTACGGTCACCACTATGGTATTGACGTCCGCATTGTCCGTCCTTACTTCTTTTTCGGTCCGGGTCTTCTGCCTTCAGAAATGACCCCCGTTTTTCGGGTTCTTCTTGGATCCCTTGAAGGCCTTGAGGAGCTTGTTCTTGAAAGCGGGAGGGATCAGAGACTTGGCTTCACCTACGTGAAGGACACGGCCTGGGGGACGGTGCTGGCTTACGAGAAGGAACACTTAAGGCACCGTATCTTCAACATCGCTACTTCTGAGGTGACGAGCTTTCCCGATCTTGCCCGCCTTGCGCAAAAATACAGCGACCACCCCCGGGAGGTCATCCTTGGTCCTGGCAAGCTTTTTCCTCGCGGGGAAACGCTTGATATCACTCTGGCTCGGGAAGAGCTGGGGTTTGAGCCTCGCTACCGGATGGAGGAGGCTGTGGCAGAGTACGCTCGCTGGGTGAAAAGGGAATTGCAGAGGAGAAATCGGAGGAGGACCGTGCAGGAGTACGAACGCTGAGGGGGTGAGATTCTGTGGAGTATGGTGTTGGGAAACTCGAGCGAGTTGTTGTGGTGAGCATCTTCCCAGGGGAGTACGTTCTTGAAACCCTTGAGGAGGTCATTCGCAGGGAGTGCATCGAACACGGGGTCATTCTCTCTGGCTTTGGGACCCTGAGCGAGGTGCATCTCCACTGGGTGACAACAACAGGCCTGCCGCCTGTGGAGCGTTTCGAGAAATATGAGGGACCTTTTGAGCTCCTCTCCCTAAGCGGTGTGATTGTCGGTGGAGAACCCCACGTCCATGCGGTGGTTTCAACTCCTCAGGGAGCCTATGGGGGGCATCTTGAGCGCGGCAACAAAGTCCTCTACCTTTGCGAAGTCGCCATTGGGGTTCTCGCTGGAGTGGCAATGAGGCGAGAACGGACGCCTGATGGCATAAGGCAGCTGCGCTTTGGTAAATAAGGGATGCAGTGTATGAGGGTCCGGAGGACAGAAGAGCTTTTTCGGAGCTTCTTCTTTTGTGCGTGCTGGGTTGGACTCATTGTTCTGGGTGTTACCTTTTGGGCATCTGCCTGTGGTACGGGAGAGGAAGTTGTGGCT
>APCU01000023.1 GCA_000347575.1 Candidatus Caldatribacterium saccharofermentans OP9-77CS
TTNGTAACCCCCCAGCACGCTATTGCAAGCCCCGCTTTTTCGCCTGGTGAAGCAACTCCGGCTCCAGGGGAATGTTTTGGACCTTTAGCCCTTGCAAAGACACAAGGAGCTCTGAGGTTCCTCGCCACTTCGTGGCTTCGGGACGACAAGAAGGAGGGTCGTCTTGTTGTCCTCTTCCCCAAAGTGACAAAAAGGGGACTTGTCAGAGTCTGTAGAGTTCGTATTGCCTTTGCCTGAATAGACAGGCTGAAAATGCCCACCCAGTTTGATTCTGATACTCTCTATCCTGCTGCGAAACTTTCTGCTGCACTGGTGGTGTAAATGCGCTTTCTGATGTCCTCCGGGTGTTTCAGAGAACAGAGGCTCTTTTTGACCTCACCGATTCGAGAAGGCCGGTATGTGTTTTGATACCGTCTCCAGAGTCTTCCCAACCGCTCTTTTGCTCCCTCGTAATCCATGATTTTCATAGTGCTCAAGACCCTCTGCATAAGGAGGCATCCTCCTCTCCCAGGCATCTCCGCAAGGTCGTCCGAGTGCCGGCTGAGTAAGTGCATGGGGGGTTCATGGTTGGCAAAAACGGTGAAGGCACTGCTTCTGGTGAGGAAGTCCTCATGGGAGCACAGGAAGCTTCCGGGAATTGCAAAACCCTGTCCTTCTGGTATAGTACTTGCTGGGGGAGGTCATGGTGCGGGGCATTCGGGGATTCCAATAAAAAGCGATACCCACTCGAAGGAGACGATGCTCGTCTACCTTGACGTATGCTGCCTAAATAGGCCCTTTGACGACCAGTCGCAGGAGCGTATTCGCCTGGAAGCCGAAGCTGTGTTGCTTATTCTGGAGCGCTGTCAGGCCGGGGAATGGCAGCTTCTGGGGAGTGAAGTTATGGATTATGAGATTTCTCGCATTCCTGATGAAGAAAGGAGGTACAGGGTGTTCCTTCTTGCTTCCGTTGCCCGGGCCCGGCAGAAGGTGAACCGGNCNGTNCAGGTCCGTGCTCAGGAACTTGAGCGACTCGGGTTTAAGGCCCTCGATGCTTTGCACATCGCCTGTGCCGAGGCAGGGGGTGCCCGGGTGCTCCTCACCACCGACGACCGAATGCTCAGTACCGCCCGAAAGATCCAGGGTGATTTGCGTGTGAGGGTTGAGAACCCTGTCCTGTGGTTAATGGAGGTGACGACAGGTGGCTCTGCACAGAATGACGCCAGCCGAGATTCGGGAGAGAGGCCTTGAAGCGCTGAGGGAGGCTCTGGGCCCGGTGGGAATGGCCCGCTTCCTGCAGCAGTTTGCAAGAGGGAGCGGCGACTACACCAGGGACCGCGAGGAGTGGCTTGGAGGGCTGACCGTTCAGGAGGTGGTGAAGGACATCAAAAGCCGCAGAAAACGTGTCCGTTGAGACTCCTTCCATCGCCTGGCGGTTTATCCTTTTTCTCCTCCTTCGCAAGTTCTGGTTTTTGCTTTCTGCCCCCGTTACCGGAAAGTCTCTCTCATGCGTTTCTTAAAGGCACTCTGCTTGTAGTAGCCTCCTCTACTGTGTCATTGCGGACCTGCTTTTCCACCCGGGGAAATCTCTTTTTTGAGAATCTGAGGCTTTTTCACCTGCGTGACCCCACTGGTATCACTGCGGGGTCGTGGTTTCGTCCTTTTTTGTCACTGCGAGCTCGTAGTTTCGTTTGCGAAGCAGTCTCGGGGATTCCTCGCCGCTTCGCGGCTCGGAAGGACAAAGGAGGATACGGCTCGGAAGGACAAAGGAGATGTGCTTTGGAAAGACGGGAAAAGGGCTGTGGCTTCGGAAAGAAGAAGGGGTTGGGGCTTCAGAGCGACAAAAGGGGGTGTCCATGGCCCGGATGACAGGAGAAACCGCCTGGAATGGCACAGGGAATGGTTGGGCAAAAAAGCAAATTGAGAAAAATCGAAGCGGGGGTATAATATAGGTGAAAGGGCGTGAGCGCCATGCTGAAGATGAAGGTCCAGGGTCTCATGTTCGACCAGAAAAGCGCCATGGCCGTCGTCATCCTCGTTGATGAGGAGGAAAAGCGGAGCCTTCCCATATGGATTGGCCTTTTCGAGGCGCAGGCAATACTCCTTGGTCTCCAGGGAGTTCAGACTCCCCGCCCGCTCACCCATGACCTCATGGCTTCGGTCATCCGGAGCATGGGAGGGGAACTTGAAAAGGTCGTCATCACCAAAATTGTCGATAATACCTTCTACGCGCTCCTCTACCTCAAAATCGACGGCCGGGAAGTGACCGTGGATGCCCGCCCAAGCGATGGCATCGCGCTGTCTCTGCGCATGGGGGCTCCCATCTACATCTCTGAGGAAATCCGCAGTTCAACAACAGTTGCCATGGGAGAGATTGACGATAAAGAGATCGAAGAGTTCCGCCAGTTCCTCGAGAACCTGAAACCCGATGACCTCAAGAAATACCTTGGCTACGAAACCTAAGTGGTACATTGGTGTCATTGGGCAGCATGCACCAGAAGAACCGCTCCTCACCCTGGCGTACCGCGTGGGGAGAGGCATTGCTGAGCGTGGAGGGGTCCTGCTCTGCGGAGGACTGGGTGGGGTAATGGAAGCGGCTTGCCGGGGTGCCAGGGAGGCCGGAGGCATCACCATTGGTATTCTCCCCGGATCCTCTCCTGAAGACGCCAATCCCTTCGTGGATTTCGCCATCGCCACAGGGCTTGGAGAGGCGCGGAATTTCGTTATTGTCTCTGCATCGTCAGCGCTCATCGCCTGTGGAGGTCAAGCAGGAACCCTGAGCGAAATTGCCCTCGCCCTTCGCCTGGGAAAAATCCTCGCCGGTGTCCACACCTGGAAGATTGAGGACCACCGGGGCAAGAAAGACTTCTTCCCCTCTTTTGAGAACGCTGAAGAGGCTGTGGAGTACGTCTTCTCAAGGCTTCAAGGAGTGAAGCGATGAATACCGAGAAAAGCCCGGGCTTCATTCGCCTGAGCACCACCACCATCGCCGAGGTCGCTGCCCGGGCAGCTGTCCATATTGAGGGCGTGCGAGATGATTTCGAGCGCCTCCTGAAGGCGGTGGAGCTCTTCCGGGGAGAAGATGCTCTCCCTCACGGGGAAAAGGTTCCCCTGGAGGCCCAGGACCTTGTGGTGCGCCTCAGGATCACCGTGAGTGCCTCTGCCCCATCCTTTTTCCTGGTGGCCCAGAGGGTACAGAGAAGCGTCTTCGACGCACTCTACTCGCGCCTCGGCATTGTGCCCTCCCGTGTGCATGTTGAGGTTCAAAATGTTGACTGGTCAGACCTTGACGGAAGGGGGTGAGAGACCTTGTACAACCCTGAAGGTCTGTGTCAGGTGTGCCGTCACTGTGATCCGATTCTCCGGGAACGGGGAATTTACCGGTGCCTTCTGGGAGAACAGAAAGAACGGACGCAGCCCGTGGACCGCTGCGATTATTTCTTCCCGGACCACCTTGCCTCTGCGCAGGAGAATAAGAAAAAACCTTGAACGATGCGCAGAACTCGCCTGGGGCAGCACTTTCTTGTTGATGAGAGGGTTCTCTCTGCCATTGTGGAGGCCGGAGAACTGAGCCCCCGGGATCTCGTCCTTGAGGTTGGAGCGGGAGAGGGAGTACTCACCGAGCGTCTGGCGCAGAAAGCGGGACGGGTCGTGAGTTTTGAGGTTGATCCTTTACTCTTCTCCCGGGCAAAGGAACGGCTTGGAGTCTNCCCCCATGTAGCTCTGTACCAGGAGGATATCTTACAGGTGGACCTTGTGTCCCTTCTTCGGACCTTCCCCGAAACGACCAGAAAGTGCATCGCCAACCTCCCCTATGGGATTTCTGCGGCGTTCTTCGTGCTCCTTCTTGAAACCACTCCGGAACTCCTCTGGGAACGGTTTGTGGTGACGGTACAGTACGAATTCGGCGAAAAGCTCCTCTCCCTGCCTCCANAGGGCAAGGGGAATTGCCTTTCGGTGGGTCTTGCCCGGCTCTTCTCCACAGAAAGACTCCTTGTGGTTCCTCCCCAGGCCTTTCGACCGCCGCCAAGGGTCTACTCCCTCGTCCTCCTTGGCCGGCGCCGAAAAGACCTCCCNCAGGACGTTATTCCCTTTTTCCGCTTCGTCCGGGAGGTTTTCCGTCATCGCCGGAAAATCCTTCGTTCCGTGATTCCCCAGGGAAAAGCTCCTGTCTCTGAGCTTTTGGGGAAACGGGCCGAAGACCTGACCCTTGAAGAGTGGGAGCAGCTCTGGGAGAGTATCCGCGTTGTTTCTCTCAAGAGGCAGGGGATATAATGGAGAAGGAGAGCGCCATGCCAAAGAACACCTGGGTTGGGGACAACCTCACAGACGTCAAGATTAAAAACCGGTCGCTCGTGCTGCAGCTTCTCAAGAAGCGGGGACCACTTTCGCGGATTGAGCTGGCTCGCATCACCGGCCTCACCCAGCCCACCATCACCAATATCATCAACGATCTCCTTGCCTCAAACCTCGTCCGGGAAATTGGACCCTCCGAGACGAGAACCGGGCGGAAACCCATCCTCCTTTCTGTCAACGACCAGGCCTTCTACATCATCGCCATCACCTTCACCCGTCAGGGATTCTCCATCGCCCTGACTGACCTTGGGCCCAACATCCTCTTTCGCCGGGATTCCCGCTACAGCCTCCTTGAGGACACCGACACCGCCCTCTTAGAACTCCAGAAAGAATTCATCCACGTTCTCGAGTACGCCACCCAGTCCCTGAGTCTCATCCTCGGGATTGGCGTGAGTGCCCCGGGGCCCGTGGATACCGAAACCTGCACCATCCTTGCCCATTCAACCTTCCTCCTCCACAGAAGCCTTGACCTCAGGAAGTACCTCCGGGAATACGACCTCCCCATCTTCATGATGAGCAACGCCGATGCAGCGTGTCTCCACGAAACCTGGTGTGGCAGCGCTAAAGAAGTCCAGAACATGGTGTACTTCATGGTGGGAGAGGACGTGGGGGCAGGAGTCCTCATCGACGGGAAAATCTACCAGGGGAAGCACCGCAAGGCTGGAGAAGTGGGCCACACAAGCATCAATATCTTTGGCCCGCGGTGCGTGTGCGGGAACTACGGGTGTCTTGAGCTTTACTGCAGCACTCAGAAGATTGTGGAGAAGGCCAGGGAAATCGGGTGGTTTGGAGGGGAACCGTACTTCCGCTCTTTTCTTGAGCGTGGAGAACAGCTCACCTTCCGCCACATCGTCGAAGGGGCCCAGAAAGATAACGAGGCCTGCGTGCAGCTCCTCACCCAGCTTGGCCGGTACATCGGTGTAGGAGTGGTGAATCTCATCAACCTCTACGACCCGGAACTCGTGGTCATCGGTGGGGAGGCCTCTTTGGCCCGGGAGTTCATCGACCGGCCCATCCGTCAGGTCCTCGAAGAACGCCTGCTCTACCGGGAGTACATCACGCCCCAGCTCCTCTACTCCCGGTGGGGGGAGGGATGTGACGCTTCTTGGGGCGGCATCACTCGTGCTTGACCACTTCATGGCTGGAGAACTCGGGCGGTTCTAACGCGCAAGTCGGATGATGACCCGGTTTGGGATGCAGGCGATGAAGGAGGTATCATCGGGAATTTTCCCAGTTTTGACGCACACCTTGTCAGGGCAGGGAGAGGTCACCACAAAGACCTTTCCTCTTCGAATGGCCACGATGGTCTTCCCCAGGGGTCCGGAGACGACAATCTCCCGGTCGTCCTGAGGGGTGACAGGGANTCTCCATTCTTCCCTTCTCNCTTTCGATAACCACGGTGTAGCGTTCCTGCCCNTTCNCCTCAAAGGGCACGTACCGGAAAANGAAGAGTATTCCCAAAACCACGCCCACGGCGATGAACGAGAGCCAGTCACTTCTCCGGAAAAGGTACACGACCATCCCCCCGCATCTCATGGAGAAGGAGCAAGAGCCCGCTTTCCAGGCATTCATTCCGCACCGCTACACCCTCGGGAACCCGAAGGAGCGCCGAAGAGAAGTTCCAGATGCCCCGAACCCCAAGACTAACGAGGATGTCCACAACCTCCTGAGCGCTGTGGGGAGGAATGGCGAGGATGGCCATTCGCACCCCAAAATGGGGGATGACCTCCTCCAGGGCTTCAAGGGGGTAAACGAGAACGCCGCCGATTTCTCTTCCAACCTTCTCAGGATCCGTATCAAAGGCGCAGACAATCCGCACTCCGTATCTCGAAAACCCCGGATAGTTCAGGAGTGCCCGNCCGAGATTCCCCACCCCGATGAGGGCGGAGAGCTTCTCCACTTGTAGCGCAAAGAGGTCCTCGAGCCTGCGGACTATGGCCTCTACAGGATATCCCCGTTTCTGCACTCCCCCAATACCCACCATGGCCATGTCCTTGCGAATCTGGGTTTCGTCGACCCGAAGGAGGGCAGCAATGTCCTGACTCTTGAGGTATGCTTCCCCTCGATCCAGAGCTCTTCTTGCCAGAGAATAGCAGAGCACCAGGCGTTGCACCGTGCTTGGAGGAACTCTCTTCAACATTTCCACCTCCTCTTTCAGTGTACNGAAAGGCCTCCATCTTTGTCCACAAAAGCAGGCGAAATCCTTCTCTGGAATCCTGTGGATAACAATTTCTGGTGCAGTTTCTCTTCCTCATCACACGAGGATTTTTTCGCTTCTCAAAGTTATCCACAGCTGTGCACAAGCTGTGGATAACTTGCCCCGAACCAATTTTTGTGGTTAAATTAGGACGCACGCAAGGGAGTCACGCACCGTTCATCGAAGAGGTAAGGGGAAAGAAAACGGGGAAAGTCCTTTTCTTTTCTCCTCTTNTTGCTGTTTTTTCGGTGGAGGGAGAAACTGTGGATAACTCTGTGGACGACTGTGGATTTGCGTAGGGGGTTTCGCTATGAAAATCTCTTTCGAAGCCCTGCGGGAGATGTGGATAAAGACACTCGCACTTTTAGAGAAGCAGATGAGCACCCCCGAGTACCGTTCCTGGGTGGAAACCATCCAGCCAGTATCCCTTTTTGAGAAGCGTTTGGTCCTCGCCGTTCCTACAGAACTCTCCCGGGAGAAAATTGAACAGAAATACCTGGAGCTCATCCGGTACGCCTTCCAGCGGGTCTCAGGACTCCCGTACAATAACCTCGAAATTGGCCTCATCGTGGACCCCTCAATCCTGNGGAAACCCCAGGAGATCGCCGAAGCCCAGGGGATTCCCCCAGAATGGGAGCGACCAAACCTCAACCCCAAGTACACCTTTGCGACGTTCGTTGTTGGGAANAGCAACAAATTCGCCCATGCTGCGGCCATGGCTGTGGCAGAGAGTCCGGCCCGGGCCTACAACCCCCTTTTCATTTACGGAGGCGTGGGCCTTGGGAAAACCCACCTCATGCATGCCATTGGCCACTACATCCTTGATAAAAACCCAAACATGCGCATCGTCTATGCCTCCTCAGAGAAGTTCACCAATGAACTCATCAACGCCATCCGTGACGACAAAACCGAGGAATTTCGTCAGAAGTACCGCAACGTCGATGTCCTCCTCATCGATGACATCCAGTTCCTCGCTGGGAAGGAACGAACTCAGGAAGAGTTCTTCCACACTTTCAACGCGCTCCACGAGGCTTCAAAACAGATTGTCCTCACGAGCGACCGTCCACCAAAGGAGATTCCAACCCTTGAGGACCGCCTCCGTTCCCGTTTCGAGTGGGGGCTCATTGCCGACATCCAGCCACCAGACCTTGAAACCCGCATCGCCATTCTCCGCAAGAAAGCAGAACTCGAGGACATCCACATCCCTGATGAGGTCATCGTCTTCATCGCCAACCAGATTCCCTCCAACATCCGGGAACTCGAAGGGGCACTTGTGCGGGTCACCGCTTTCTGCAACCTCAACAACGTCAAGCCAAGCCTCAGTGTCGCCCAGGAGGTTCTGAAGGACGTCTTTCCCAAAAAAGAGACCCAGAAGGTTTCTGTAGCCGTCATCCAGCGAGTGGTGGCTGAGCACTTCGGTCTCAAACCCAGCATGCTCCGGGCCAGGAAGCGCAGTAAAGACATTGCTTACCCCCGTCAGATTGCCATGTACCTTGCCCGGGAGCTTACAGACCTCTCACTCCCCTCAATCGGCGAGGAATTCGGCGGCCGGGACCACACGACAGTGCTGCATGCCTGTGAGAAAATTCGAGAAGACATTACCAGGAATCCGCAGCTCGCCAGAGAAATCGAGGAACTTATCGAGCGGATCCGCTCCGAGAAGTGAGCACCTTATCCACACCTTGCACACAGGGAGGGGAGCTTGGAGGATGAGGGAGAGAGGGGACTTTTCCACAGAGTTCTCCTTTACTCCTACGGCTCCTCCTGAAAAAAGATTTTTTTAAAGACAGGAGAAGAGGAAGGAGGGTCCTGTGTGGATATTCGGGTTGAGGCACAGACCTTCAAAGAAGCCTTGAGCAAGGTCTATCGGGTGGTCTCCACGCGCCCCGTGACCCCGGCTCTTGGGGGTATTCTTGTGGATAGTTCTGGGGATAAGGTATGCCTTTCCGCCACTGACCTCGAGGTGGGCATCACTGCAACCTTTCAGGGAGAAATCCTTGAGGGGGGACAGGCGGTGCTCCCGGGGAAGGTCCTCTACAACATCGTTCGCACGTTCAAGGGAGAAGTGAGGTTGAGAACAGAAGGAGAGAGGGCTCTGCTCCAGTGTGGCCGGAGCCGCTTTGAGCTTTCGGGGTTTCCCCCCGGGGACTTTCCCTTCTTTCCTCAAGAAGAGGAGGGTTTTGTGGTACTCCTTCCCGGAGAGCTCTTCAAAGAGGCGCTGCTCCGGACGTACTTTGCTGTTTCTCGGGACGAGACGCGTCCCGTGCTCACAGGAGTGCTCCTTGTTTTTGCTCCGGGGCGCTTCGAGGTGGTCGCCACCGATGGCCATCGCCTGAGCCGGAATGTCCTTGAGCTTTCTGGAGTTGAAAAAGAATCCCGCTATGTTCTGCCCCAGAAAGCAGTGACAGAGCTTTTGCGCCTTCTGGGAAAGGAGGATACCCGGTTTGTCCCCCAAAACGGCAGTGTGGTCTTCCGGATTGGAGAAACCGTGCTCTTCTCCACCCTCATTGAGGGTGAGTACCCCAACTACCTCCAGGTGATTCCTCAGAGTTTCGTGAGCCGGGCTCAGGTCTCAAGGCAAGAGCTCTTAGAGGCGCTTGAGCGGGTGGCGCTTGTGACCTCTGGAGTTCCGGTGGTTGAGATAGCCTTTGGTGGAGGGGTGCTGCAGCTTCAGGTTACAGGAGACCTGGGGGTGGCGGAAGAAGAGGTGGTGGGAGAGACCGAAGGGGACCACCTGAAGGTGGCGTTTAATGTGCGGTACCTCCTTGAGGCCCTGCGGGTAATGAAGGATGAACGGGTAGAACTTGGGCTTTCTGGAGAGCTTTCCCCAGCAAAGATTTCTTCGTCTTCCTCCTTTGAGTACGTCCTCATGCCCGTCCGGCTCCAGGGAGTGTGAGTACCCTCCGTGCACTTTGAGGCGGTGCGTTTCGTGAAGTTCCGGAACCTCAGGGAGGTTGAACTTTCCCTGGGGCGGGGGGTATTCGTGCTCTTGGGAGACAATGCCCAGGGGAAGACCAACTTCCTGGAGGGCCTCTTTTTCCTTGCCCGGGGCTTTTCTCCCTTCTTTGCCCACGATGAGGAACTCATCGCCTTTGGAGAAGAAGAAGCCTTTCTTTCGGCCCGCTTCATGGAAGGGCATTCGTTCTCGGTGCGCCAGGTGGTTCTTCGCAAAAAAGGTAAGAGGGAGTGGCGCCGGGATGGGAAGCTCGAGCGGAAGAGAGCTCCTCTCCCCCTTGTGGGGTTCTTTCCTGAAGACCTTGCCCTCATCGATGGAGAGCCAAAGAAGCGGCGGGACTTTATCGATCGGGCCTTGACGTTTTTTTCTCCTCAATTTGAGGCTCTTCTCAGTGCCTATGAGCAGGTGCTCTCACGGAGGAACTTCCTCCTTCGGGAGGGGCAGGGGGAAGACCTCGTTGAGGTTTACGGAGAGAAGCTTGTGGCCCTTGGGGCGAGGATTGTTGAGGAGAGGCTCCGCTACCTCCGCCTCTTTGCCCCGTTCTTTGAGCAGGCCTACCGGAGTTTCTCTGGGGGGAACGATGCGCTCCGGATCGTGTACGAAGCCCGGGGATACACCACAGGAGAGGGGGTTCTTGAGGGTCTTAGGAGGGCGAGGGAAGCGCTGCGGGAAGAAGAGCGAAGGCGGGGAATGACGCTCTTTGGTCCCCACCGGGACGAAATCGCCTTTCTCCTCGGGGAACGGGACGTCCGGGAGTTTGCATCTTTTGGAGAGAAAAAGAGCGTGGCCCTGGCGCTGCGTATGGCGGAGAAAGCTGTGGTACAATGGATACGGAAAGACGATGTGGTGCTCCTCCTTGACGATGCGTTCCCGGGACTGGATACGAGGAGACGGCAAGCACTTGCATCGTGTCTTTTCTCTGAAGCCCAGGTTTTCCTCACCACTACAGAGAGGAACCTGGCACTTGAGCTCAAAAACCAGGGTGCACGGGTATTCCTTGTGCGTGCGGGGGAGATTCGGGAATGAACAAACCTTCGCCACTCTCTGAGGCCCTGGTGGAGTTCCTGAGGCGGCAGGGCCTTCTGCCCAGGGTCCAGATGTACCAGGCCATAGAGCGATTCGGCGAGTGGTTTCCAGATCTTGCGGCGGTGTGCACCCCAAAGAAGGTGGTGCGAAATATGCTCTTCCTTGAGGTTTCGGATCCCATGTGCCTTCTTGAGGTCGAGGGGAGAGCTTGGGAAATTCTTGAGACTTTCCGGCAGCGGGGGATTCCCCTTGAGGCGGTGAAAATTCGGGTGTGTCCACGAGGTGACGAAAAGTGACGAAGAAAGAGTACACGGCCGAGGCCATTCAGATCCTCGAAGGACTGGAAGCAGTCCGGAAGCGGCCGAGCATGTACATCGGGAATACGGATATTGGGGGGCTGCACCACCTGGTGTTCGAGGTGGTGGACAACAGTGTCGATGAGGCCCTGGCCGGTTTCTGCACCGAAATTACGGTGACCATCCACCGGGACGGTAGTGTTTCTGTTCTCGACAACGGGCGGGGGATTCCGGTGGACATCCACCGGGGGGCGGGGAAACCGGCGCTTGAGGTGGTTTTGACCACTCTCCACGCCGGGGGAAAATTCGAGAGCGGAGCCTACACGATTTCTGGAGGGCTCCACGGGGTGGGGATTTCAGTGGTCAACGCCCTCTCGGAGTGGCTTGAAGTGGAGGTAAAAACCCAGGGAAGAATCTGGCACCAGCGCTATGAGCGAGGAAAGCCGGTCACGCCTCTCCGTTCCCTGGGAGAGACGGAGGAGACGGGGACGTTCGTTCGCTTCAAGCCGGACCCCCTGATCTTCTCCCAAACGGAATTTCACTTCGACATCATTGCCCAGCGCCTGAAGGAGCTCGCCTTTTTAAACCCCGGGCTTACCCTGAGCCTTGCTGATGAGCGCTCGGGGAAGCAAAAGGTGTACAGTTTTTCAGGAGGCATCCGGGCCCTGGTGGAGCACCTCAACCAGGGGAAGGGTGTGCTTCATCCCGAGCCGATTTTCTTTTCTGGGAGCCGGAACGGCATCCGGGCCGAAATCGCCCTCCAGTACAACGATGGGTACCTGGAGACAGTGCTCTCTTTTGCCAACAATATCCGTACTGAAGAGGGTGGGACCCACGTGACGGGGTTCAAGACCGCCCTCACCCGGGTTATCACCGAGTACATCGAGCGGCATGGCATCCTCAAGGAGAAGGAGGAGCTCCCCACGGGGAACGACGTCCGGGAAGGACTCTGTGCCGTGATCCACGTTCTCGTCCCTTCGCCGCAGTTTGAGGGGCAGACAAAGACCAAGCTTGGGAATCCCGAGGTCCGGAGTTTCGTCGAGGATCTTGCGGGGAATTTCCTGGGAACCTTCTTTGAGGAGAATCCCGGGGTGGCTCGGGCGATTGTGGAGAAGGTCTTGGAGAGCGTTCGAGCCCGAATCGCAGCACGGAAAGCCCGGGAGCTTGCCCGCAAAAAGGACAGTCTGGAATCGGTGACGCTCCCCGGGAAGCTTGCCGACTGCACCGAAAAGGACCCTCGCGTTGCAGAGATTTTCATCGTGGAGGGAGACTCAGCCGGGGGCTCAGCCAAACAGGGGAGAGACCGGCGCTTCCAGGCCGTTTTGCCCCTTCGGGGCAAAATCCTCAACGTGGAGAAGGCAAGTCTTCACCGGATCCTCTCAAGCGATGAAATCCGGAACATCATTGCCGCCCTGGGCTGTGGCATTGGGGATGATCTCACCATTGAGAAACTCCGCTACCACAAGGTCATCATCATGACTGATGCCGACGTGGATGGTGCCCATATCCGAACGCTNCTNCTNACCTTCTTCTACCGCTACATGCGTCCGCTCCTTGAAGGTGGGCACATCTACATTGCCCTTCCACCTCTCTACCGCGTCCGGGTAGAGAAGACCGATTACTACGCTTTTGATGACCGGGAGCTTGAGCGGATTCTTGAGGGTCTCCGGAGCAGGAAGTACACCATCCAGCGATACAAAGGTCTTGGAGAGATGAACCCGGAGCAGCTCTGGTACACCACCATGAACCCGAAAACCCGTACCATCAAACAGGTCACCATTGAAGATGCCCTCGAGGCTGAGACGATTTTCAGCATCCTCATGGGGGATGCGGTGGAGCCCCGCCGGGAATTCATCCAGGAACACGCCCTTGAAGTGGTGAACCTCGATATCTGAAGGTGGTGCCTGTGGACGAGAAAGGAAAAGTCCTCCTTGTTGATGTAAAAGATGAGATGAAAGAAGCCTACCTGAGCTATGCCATGAGCGTCATCGTGGGGCGGGCACTCCCTGACATCCGTGATGGACTGAAGCCCGTCCAGCGGCGCATTCTCTACGCCATGCAGGAAATGAACCTGCGCCCCACCGAACCTTACCGCAAAAGTGCCCGCGTGGTGGGGGATGTTCTCGGAAAATACCACCCCCACGGTGACATGGCGGTGTATGAGGCTTTAGTGCGTCTGGCTCAGGACTTCACCTGTCGGTATCCTCTCGTAGATGGTCACGGCAACTTTGGCTCGGTTGACGGGGATCCTCCAGCGGCCATGCGGTACACGGAGGTTCGCCTGGCGCCGATTGCGGAAGAAATGCTCCGGGACCTTGAGAAGGACACCGTGGATTTCGTACCGAATTTCGACGAGTCCTTGAAAGAACCCGTGGTGCTTCCCGCGAGTTTCCCCCAGCTCCTCGCCAACGGTGCTTCAGGCATTGCCGTGGGCATGGCCACGAACATCCCCCCGCACAACCTGCGGGAGCTCGTAGATGGACTACTGTACCTTCTGGACCATCCTGAAGCTTCGGCAGAAGACCTCCTCCGCCTCATTCCTGGGCCCGATTTCCCCACAGGGGGGAAAATCGTCGGGAGGCGGGGGATTGAGGAGTACTTCCGGGAAGGACGGGGAAAGCTCGTCATCCGGGGAGAGGCCACCGTGGAGGAAATTGCCCGGGGGAAGCAGGCCGTCGTCATCCGGGAACTCCCCTACCAGGTGAACAAGGCGAGCCTTGTGGAACACATCGCCCGCCTTGTGGAGGAGAAAAAGCTCCCCGACGTTGCCGAGGTTCGGGATGAATCCGACCGGGAGGGCATCCGGGTGGTGCTCGAACTCAAGCGAGGTGCCAACCCTCATTACATCCTCCGCTACCTCTACAAACACACGGCGTTAGAAGTGAGCTTTGGGGTAATCCTTCTGGCTCTGGTTTCGGGGAAGCCCGAGGTCTGTACCATGCCGCAGGCCCTGAAGCACTTCCTCGACTTCCGCCGGGAGGTCATCCTCAGGCGAAGCCGTTTTGAGCTCAAGGAGGCGGAAGAACGAGCGCATATCCTTGAAGGCTTTTTACGGGCTCTGGACCTCATCGACCAGGTGATTGCCCTCATCCGTTCCTCTCAGAGTGTTCCTGAGGCAAGGGGACGTCTTGTGGAGGAGCTCGGCTTTACAGAGAAACAGGCTCAGGCCATCCTGGAGATGCGTCTCCAGCGCCTGGTGGCTCTGGAGCGGGAGAAGCTCGAGGAGGAGTACCGGGACATTACTGCGAAAATCTTCCGTCTCCGGGAGATCCTCGAAAAGGAGGAAGTTCTCCGGGAGTGTATCCGGGAAGAGCTCCGGCGAATTCGAGAGCTTTACGGCGACGAGCGGCGAACGCGGATTATCGAAGAGGAAGAGAAAGAGGAGGAAGCGACGCCCCTCATCCGGGAAGAGGAGGTTGTTATCACCCTCACCCGCGATGGGTACGTGAAGCGGGTGCCCCTTGCAACCTACCGGCGTCAGGGCCGGGGAGGGAAAGGGGTGAGTGCCGTCGCTACCGGGGAAGAGGACTTTGTGAGCACCATGGTGGTCACAACCACATTGCACCGGGCGCTCCTTTTCACCAGCTGGGGGCGGGCCTTCCAGCTTCCGGTGCACCAGCTTCCCGAGATGGGTCGCCAGGCCAAGGGTATGCACCTTGTGAACCTCTTGCCGCTTGAGGAAGGGGAACGAGCTGTCACCCTCATCCCCATTCGGGACTTTAAGGAGGGGAAGTACCTCTTCTTCGTGACGGCAAAGGGGAGAGTCAAAAAGATTGACCTTCTGGAGCTTCTCTCTGTTACCCGCCGGGGCGTGCGGGTTGTGGAGCTTGAAGAGGGAGACGAGCTTGAAGGGGTGTTCACTACCTGCGGGGAGGACCGGGTGTTTCTGGCGACCTCACAGGGCCTGGGACTGAGCTTCAAAGAGGAAGAGGTTCGGCCCATGGGCAAGGCTGCCTCCGGTGTGCGGGGGATGAGCCTCCGGGAAGGCGACCGGGTAGTGGGAGCCTGCGTGATACGCCAGAACGAGACGCTCCTTGTCGTCACCTCTTCAGGCATGGGGAAGCGGGTGGATCCCGAGGAATTCCCGGTCCACCACCGGGGCGGGATGGGTGTCCGCCTCCTCAGGGAATCGGAGCGCTCGGGGAAGGTGGTGGGGGTCGCCGCGGTGAAAGGCGAGGAGGAGCTGCTCCTCTCAACCCAGAAGGGGCTCCTCATCCGGGTCCACACCAGGGAGGTCCCCATCCAGAGCCGAGTGGCCCAGGGTGTCCGACTCATTCGCCTGGAAAAGGACGACCAGGTGACATCTTTTGCCGTTGTGCTCCCATGAGCATGAATCCCCATGGTGGCCGGGTACTGGAATGGCTCAGAGAGGGGAAGGAAGGGATTGACCTGAGCGCCAACCTCAACCCTCTGGGCCCTCCGGAAATCCTCCGGAGACGGTGGCCTGACCTTTTTGCTGCTCTCTCGCTCTACCCTCCCCTTGACCCCCGTTTTGTGGGGCGGCTCCTTGAGGCCATCTATGGCTTTCCTCAGGAGGCCATTCTCCCCTGCAATGGGGCCACCCAGGGGATCTACCTCCTTGGGCGAGCACTTTCGGGGAAAATCGTGGTTATCGTGGAGCCGTGCTTCACCGAGTATGCCCGGGCCTTTCGTCTTGGGGGAAAGGAAATCCGGCGTCTCCTTGTATTCCCTGAACCTCCCCCGAATCCCCTTGAAGCCCTTCGTGGGGCCGACATCGTGGTCCTCGGGAACCCTGGAAATCCCCTGGGGGACACCGAGGGGCTTGCGCTCTATTTCCAGGCCCGGGAGGAGGGCCTCTCCACAGTATTTGTGGTTGACGAGGCATTCCAGGAGTTCCTCGGGGAAGAGACCTCCCTGGTCTTTCGGGTGTTCTCTGATCGAAACCTCTACATCGTCCGTTCTCTCACCAAGTACTTCGCCTTAGCCGGCCTTCGGGGAGGGTTTGTGGTCACCCATCCAGAGAACGCGGCTTTTCTCCTTGACCACCTTGAACCCTGGAGTGTGAACACAGTTCTCGTCAGGGCGCTTGAGCTTTTTGCCTCTGAGGATCTTTCGCCTTTCCGGGAGGCCACCCAACGCTGGCTTTTAGAGGAAAAGGCTTTTCTGGAACGGGAGTTTTCTGCTCTCCCATTCCTCTCCTTCTTCCCTTCCCGGGCGAACTTCTACACCCTGTGGACAGAGAAAGAGGACCCGGAGTTTTTTTCTTTCCTGGAGCAAAAGGGAATTTTCGTCCGCAGACTCGGGGACTTCTTCGGCCTTGGCGGTCGATTCTTCCGGGTAGCGGTGCGGACCCGGAGGGAAAACGAACGATTCCTCGAGGCGGTGAGGGAATATGGTGGTGCACGCTGAACGGGTGCTGATTCTCGGAGGGGCCCGAAGCGGCAAAAGCCGCCTGGCCCTCAGGATGGTGGAAGAGACAGGACTCCCGGCAATTTTCTGCGCCACCGGGATTCCGGTTGATGAGGAAATGCGGTCCCGTATCCTCCGCCACCAGAAGGAACGCCCCCCGCATGTCACCACCGTGGAAACGCCGTACGGATTTTCTCCCCTGAAAGCGCTGGAGCTTTCGGGGAAGGCTGTGCTTTTGGACTGTGTGTCATTCCTCGTGAGCAATGTCCTCCTTGAGGAAGAAGATGGAGAGAGGGCCTATGGACGGGTGGTGGAGGAGTTCGGGATGCTTTTTGCCCGTCAGGAAGAGGAAGGGTTTTTCCTGGTACTTGTGAGCAACGAGGTGGGCATGGGTGTGGTGCCTGATTCCCGTCTTGGCCGGGAATTCCGGGACCTTCTCGGGAGAGTGAACCAGTGGCTGGCAGAGAGAGCTCACCGGGTGTATTTTGTTGTAGCGGGGATTCCCTGGCAGCTTCGATGAAGCGGGCACTCTGTCTTTTGCGTCTTGCAGTGAGTTTCCTCACCCCCCTCCCCCTGGGGGGAGGGATGTACCGGGGCGGGGATCTCGCCCGGGCCTCCGTCTTCTTTCCCCTTGTGGGGCTTGGGATTGGTGGGGCCGTGTGGGGGGTACGCCTTGCGGTGCTCTCCCGCACAGAAGATGCTCTTTTAGCCAGCCTCCTCGCCCTGTTTTTCTGGGTGGTGCTCACCCGGGGGCTGCACCTTGACGGGGTGGCCGATGTGTGTGACGCCCTCTTTGGTGGGAGTGGAAAGAGGGAACGCCAGGAAATTCTCAAGGACCCCCGCATCGGGACCTTTGGAGTTTTGGGAGTGATTTTTGTCCTGGGCATGAAGGGGGCGGCGCTCCTCCACTCCGAGAGCGCCTTCTCCCTCCTTCTTGCCCCGGCCTTCGGGCGGGCGGTGGCCCTGCTTTTTGGCGCGTTCTTTTCTCCCTTTCCCCGGGAGGTGCCGGGCCTTGGGGAGGAGTTCCTGGGAAGGGTCCCGAAAGGCGCATTCCTGGGATGGGGTGGGGGGCTCTGTGTGGTCTCGTTTCTTGTCGGGGGCTGGACATTCACTTTGAAAACTGCCGCCGGCTTTGGTATCATGTTCACGCTTGGGAAAGTGCTCTCCCGGAGTTTTGGCGGACTCAACGGAGACGCTTTAGGAGCAGGAATCGAGTGGGGGGAGGCACTGTGGCTTTTGCTTTTGAAGTTGTGAAGCGCGCGAGGGCTCTCTGTCCGGGCAGCGCAGGTGAAGTGCTACAGGGAGTCATCGGAGGGCAGGAGGTCCTCGTTTCGCTGACTGTGGACCGCTTCAGCGAGATGGAGGTGGTCCTTGGGGAAACGTCCTCCATCCCCCCAGGACTCTGGAAAAGTAGAAGGGCCCTGGAGCTTGCCCTGGAGTATTTTGGAGGGGAACACCTCAGGGGGCGGGTTACCCTGCGCAGAAGGAGGGGCCTTCCCGAGGGCAAGGGCTTTGCCTCAAGCACCGCAGATATTGCCGCAACGGTGGGGGCGGTGGCCCATCTTCTGGGACGAAAAATCCGGGAGGAGGAGATTGCCCGACTGGCGCTCTCCATTGAGCCTACTGATGGGACGTTTTTCCCCTCCTGGTGTCTTTTCGACCACCTCCGGGGGGAGGTATTCCTGACCCTTGCCGTGCCCCAGTATCTTGGGGTTGTGGTGGTGGAGCTCCCTGGGGAAGTTCCCCACCCTTTCGGTGGACCGGGAGAAGCTCCGCCGGCATTTTTGAACAATTTTCCCGGGAAACCGAGAAGGCTTTCGAGCTCCTCGAGCGGGGTCTTGAGGAGAGGGACCTTACCCTTGTGGGGAAAGCGGCGACGCTGAGTAGTGCCATCATGCAGGAGTACGAACGCAGTGAAATCTTCTTCCTCCTTTCCCAGGCTCTTCAGGATATCAGGGCTTTGGGAGTGAACCGGGCCCACACGGGGTGCGCCTTTGGGGTCCTTTTCGACCTTCGCCTTGTGAGCCTTGAGGAGGCCAGACGCAGAGTCTCTGAGGTTCTCAGGGGGAAAGATGTTGCGCTCTGGACTGCCAAAGCCATTGGAGGGGGCATTCGGGTGGTTGGAACATGAAGGAAGTGTGCCTGGTACGCCATGGGGATACCGATGCCACGGAACGGGAGTACTTTGCCGGCTGGATGAACCTCCCCCTTACCCCCACGGGGGCGAAAGAGGATTCTGAAGGTCCGGGAGTTTCTGGGAAAACGGCAATTCGATGGGGTCTTCTCGAGTCCCCTTGCCCGAACGATTGAGACGGCGCTTCTTCTGGCTGGCCTCGATACCCCCCTTGAGGTCTGCGAAGACCTGAAGGAGCGGTCTTTTGGACAGTGGGAGGGGAAGAAGTGGCGGCACCTCAGGGACGAGTTTCCCGAGGAGGTCGCCGAATGGGAAAGAGATCCCCTTCGCTTCACGCCCCCGGGNGGCGAGAGCTTNGAGCGAGTTCTCAAGAGGGTTATCCACTTCTGGGAGCGGCTGAAGGGTTTCCCCGATGGACGGTACCTCGTTGTGACCCACGCGGGGGTTTTGCGGTGTTTTCTCGTGCACCTTCTTGGAGTACGCTTTGAGCAAACCTTTGCGCTGCGCCTTGATCCGGGGGTNCTCATCGTGGTCAAAGACAATGAGGATTTCTCNCAGGTAACGCACCTTGTGAACTTCGAGGTGGAGCCATGATCGGGCTTTTCCGGCTCCTCTTTGGGGTGGGCCTTGACCTTGCCTTTGGGGACCCGGAACCCTTCCACCCCGTTTTAGGGATTGGTCGCCTCATCGGGTTTCTGGAACGGCTTTGCTTCCCGAAAGAGCGGAACTTCAAGCGAGAGTTCCTCCTGGGTTTTGTGGTGCTTGGAGTGGTGGCCGGAGGACTGGGGGTGGGGTATGGTTTTTTGCGGCGTTTCCTTTTCCAGATGTCCCCGGTACTCTTTCTTGCGGTGGAGGTCTATCTCATTTTTAACTCCCTGGCGCTCCACACCCTCCTCCGGCGGGGAAAAGAGGTGGAAGAGGCTCTCGAGGCAAAAGACCTCCCGAGAGCCCGGAAGGCCCTGCAGCACCTCGTGGGACGGGACACTGAACACCTCTCCGAGTGGGAGATTGTGCGGGGGTGTGTGGAGTCGCTTGCCGAGAACTTCAACGACGCCTTTGTTGCTCCCCTCTTTTACACTGCGCTCTTTGGTGCTTTGGGGGGCCTGGTATACAGGGCGGTGAACACCCTGGATTCGATGCTTGGGTACCGGGATTTCCGGTACTACTTCTTCGGGTTTGCCTCGGCCAGAGCAGACGATGTGGCAAACTTCCTCCCTGCTCGCCTGAGCGCTCTCTTCATCGCGCTCTCTGCGCTTTTCTGTGGCCGCTTTTTCAAAGGGGCTCTGGCCTGTGCTTTTCGGGATGCACGCAGGCACCCAAGTCCCAACGCAGGCTGGCCGGAGAGCGCCATGGCAGGGGCTTTAGGGGTGCGGCTTGGAGGGGTCAACTACTACCAGGGGAAGCGGGAGGAACGTCCCTTCCTGGGGGACCCGGTTCTTGACCTTGTTCCTCTGCGCATTCGTGAAGCCCGGGAAATCGTTGCGGTGGGAGCGGGTATCGCAGTTTTCTGTTTCTCTCTTGTGGCCTTCTTCTTCTCCCTCTGAGGTGCGGGCTATGGAGGAGAGAAAATTCACCGTCACGCCGTACGAACCTTCGCGGCTCAAGCGACAGATTGTCCTCGCCATCTTCCTGAGTCTTGGGACCATTTTCCTCGTGTTCTCCCTGGGGTCTTTCCGCGGGGTTTCGGTGACCGAAATCGACGAGCTCCTCTTCCGCCCGGCCTTTTTGCTTCTCGCGCTTTCCTTTGTGGTGATGGGATGGTTTGTGGACGGGACGAGGATTTTCTTCACCACCCGGGCCTGGGGGAAGAGGATTCGGTTTCGGGATGCCCTGGCGGCAGCGCTCTCCACGTACTTTATGTCGGCCATTACTCCCTTCCTCACGGGGGGAAGTCCTGCCCAGCTCTTTGTTCTCGCCCGCTCCGGGCTCTCCTGGGGAGAGGCGGGGAGCCTCGTGGTGGTGTGCGGCATCCTCTACC
>APCU01000024.1 GCA_000347575.1 Candidatus Caldatribacterium saccharofermentans OP9-77CS
GGGTACCCGGTCCGGGCAAGGCGAACACCATGGGAGATCTCTTCGCTGATTTTCGCGGCATCAAGGCGCAGGGTGGACGACACCAATGAACGCCCCGTTCTCATCGTACACGGGAGCGGCCACGTTCACGACGTACGTCCCAAGATCCCGGGAGATGTAGATATCGCTCAGGTACGGTTTCCCCGTTGCTTTGGGGACCTGGAACCACTCAAGGTCGCTTTTTGTCCTCACCCACCGCTTTACCGGAGTCGGCAATCTGGATGCCCGAAGCGTCCGTCAAAGATGCAGAAAGCGTAAGGGGGTGATCCTTCACGAATGCAGCAAGGACCCGGGACTTCTCCTCAGGGGGCACTTCCGGGGAAATGAGCGTGTGGTCTTCTGCAAGGAAGAGGGCGTACTCGATATTCCTTGAGAGGGTTGAGGCGAGCTCCTCGTCGATCCTCCCGACGATAACTTCGGCGTTCTCAAACTCCCACTCCATGAGGGTGTTCTGAAAACGTGTGGTGCTGAGCCATGTGAGGACAGCAAGGGGGACAAGGGACACAAGGAGGAAGAACGCAAGGAGCCTTCCCCGCACACCAAAGGCAAGACGTGCTTTCCCTTCCGGCATAAGCAATCTCCCCTTTCTGCATACTTTTTCCCTTATCTACTATCGTCACCTCCCTCAAAACCTTTAGCCTTCCCTGTGCTACAATACCGCCATGATTGAGCGAAAAACCCTCCTTGCCGATTTCGCCCTCCTTGGGGTAACCGTCATCTGGGGAGGAACGTTTGTGACCGTGAAGCACCTCCTTGCAAGCACCCCTCCCCTGGCCATACTTTTGTGGAGGTTCCTTGTGGCCTTCGGGGTGCTTCTTGTCTTTTCCCGACCGCGGACTTTCAGGGTGCTTTTTGCGGGGACGCTCCTTGGGGGAGCGCTCTTTTTGGGGTACCTTTTCCAGACCCTGGGGCTTCTCTACGTCACCCCGGCGCGCTCGGCGTTCATCACCGGGTTCTGCACGCTCATCGTGCCGATTTTCGCCCTCGTGATTCTCCGGACACGGCCGGAGAAGACGCTTCCTGCAAGCATTGCCCTTGCGCTTTTTGGGCTTTTCCTTTTGACCAGCGGGAACGGAGAGGAGACGTCACTTTCTGTGGGGGACTTCCTGACTTTCCTCGGAGCGGTGGCCTATGCGCTGCAGATTGTCCTCGTTGAGCGGTTCGCGAAAAGCAACGACGCCTTTGCCCTGGCGACCGTCGAAATGGGGGCGGTGGCGCTCTTCAGCGCGCTTTCCGGGGTTCTCTCCGGGGAAGAACACATGCTCCCCCAGGGGCTTTTCGCCTGGGGGAGCATCGTGTTCCTCGGCGTTGTGGCAACGGGAATCGCCTTCACCGTGCAGAAGGTCGCCCAGCGCTATACTTCTGCAACCCACGCAGGGATCGTGTTCGTTGCCGAGCCGGTCTTCGCTGCACTCTTCTCGTATCTCATTTTTGGGGAACGCCTCACAGGGCGGGGTATTATCGGATGCAGCCTTATCCTTCTTGGCATCCTCACCACGCAGCTGCGCCTCAGTCCTGGCGTTCCATCTCCTCGACTTTTAGCTCAAACTCAAGACCCTCAAGACAGAGAAGGTCGATGATTTTCTGCAAAAGCGCTTGTTCCTCCGCCCGACTCAGGGGGCTTCCTTTTCGCTTGAATTCCGAAAGCACGATCTTCATGCCCTTTTTCCTCCCCGTCTGAGCTTTTTCAGAGCCTCCTCAATCCGGTCCATGGCTTTCGCAAGGTTCTCAAGGGAATTGGAGAACGAAATCCGGATATACCCTTCCCCGTAATCTCCAAAAGCCGTCCCTGGCACTGTAGCAACCCCGGCCTCCTCGAGGAGATAGCGCATCATCTCTTGAGAGGACAGCCCAAAGGAGGTGATGTTCGGGAAGATGTAGAAAGCACCCCGGGGTTTCACAAAGGTCAAACCCTCGATTTCTTGCATGCGCTCCACAAGGAAATCCCTGCGGCGGCGGAACTCGGCGACCATCTTCTGGACGGCGTCTTCGCCGTTGAGGAGTGCTTCCACCCCCGCCATCTGGGTGAAGGTGCAGGTACAGGAGTTCGAGTTCGTCACAAGGAGTGCAAGAAGGGGAGCGAGTTCTCTGGGAAGAACGGCGTATCCCAGGCGCCATCCAGTCATGGCAAAGGTCTTCGAGAAGGCGTCAAGGAGAATAGTGCGCTCTTTCATTCCGGGAAACTGGAGGATGCTCACATGGGGCTCATCATAGATGATTTCGCTGTAAACCTCGTCGGTGAAAATGAGAAGGTCTTCCTCCTCAGCGATACGGGCGATTTCCGCCATGTCCTCACGGGTCAGAACCGACCCCGTAGGATTCCCGGGAGAGTTCAGAACGATCATTTTCGTTTTGGGAGTGACCAGGCGCCGGAGCTCCTCAACATCCACCCGGAAGTCGTTCTCCTCCCGGAGACGAAGCGGAACGGCCTTTGCGCCCACGAAATCAATGATCGAACGGTAGGCAGGGAAACCCGGGTCCGGATAGATGACCTCGTCACCCTCTTCAAGGAGNANAAGGAAACTCAGGAAAATCACCGGTTTTGCCCCGGGGGTGATGATGACTTCTTCCGGGGAAACATCAATACCCCGGCTCCTTTTCATGTACACACAGACCGCTTCCCTGAGCTCGTCTATCCCGGCAGAAGGGACGTAGTACGTGTGTCCCTCGCGGATGGCCTGAATCGCCCGTTCTTTCACGTTCTCCGGGGTGTCGAAGTCCGGTTCCCCGATTTCAAGATGAATGATGTCCTTCCCCTGTTTCTCAAGCCGCTTCACGAGCGCCAGAACCTCGAAAGCTCCCTCCCCCCGGAGTCGGCAAACCCGATCCGCCACGCAAGCTTTGAGATTGGCGACTTTCTTCATACCCTCTGCGATTCTCATACCCCTTCACCTGCCCTGTTGGCAATACTTTACTGGGCCTTAAGGGCTTTTGCAAGACCTTGCGGCGATTTTTCTCACCTCTGGACAAGAAGCGCAACCGTCTCAAAATACGGCGTCTGGGGGAAGAGGTCAAAGAACGCCAGCTTCATAAGGTCATACCCCCGGTCTCTGAAAAGAGCCACGTCCCGGGCAAAGGTTCCGATGTTGCAGGACACATAGACCACCTTTTTTGGGGCAAGGGAAGATACCCGCTGAACGACTTTCTTGTCAAGACCCGCCCGGGGAGGATCCACAATGACCACATCCACGCGGAAGCGTGAGGAAGCGAGGAGTTTTTCCACTCTCCCCAGGATACAGGTGAAGTTCGTCCGGCCGTTTCTTCTTGCATTCTCAAAGGCGTCTTCCACAGCTTTTGGGTTCTCTTCCACTCCCACGACCTTCTCCACTGCATCGGCCACAAAAAGGCCAATACCCCCTCCTCCACAGTAGAGGTCAAGGGCAGTCGCCACCGGACCATCGGCAAGGACGTATTCCCGAACCTTGGCGTACAGCGCTTCGCAAAGCAGAGAATTCACCTGGAAGAAACTCTCAATGGAGACCCGGAAGCTCAAGTGGCCAATGTTTTCAAAAAAGTAAGGTTCTCCCCAGAGGACGTGTTTCTCTTCAAAAATCAGCGCGCTGGCCGGGGAATTGTTGACGATATGCACAACCCCTCGCAGTTCCGGGAACATCTCCCGGAGCGTCTCCACGAGGAATGCCTTTTCCGGGAGGTCAAAGCTCCTTGTGGCAAGACCCACAAGGAGTTCACCGGTTGTGGGACTGTACCGCACAAGGAGGTTCCGCAAAACCCCCGTCTTCTGCACCGGGTCGTACCCGGGGATCCGGTGCTTCCTCCCGTATTCCCTGGTGAACTCAAGGAGTTTCTCCACAAGGTCCCGCCTCATAAGGAGACACGTCGTAAGATCCACAACGTCCCAGAAACGGTTGGCCGGACGAAGGCCGAGTACAAGCCTGCCATCTTTCTCCCCAAAAGTGAATTCCATTTTGTTTCGATACTCAAAAGCCCGGGGGGAGAGGACAAACTCCTCACAGTGAATTTTTCCCGGAGCAACTCCCCCAATGCGTTCGAGGATATTCAGGGCGTGCTTTCTTTTCAAGCGAACCTGCTCCTCGTACTGGACAAACTGCAGCTGGCATCCCCCACACCCTTCAAGGAAATGCGGACAAAGAGGAGCAACACGGGCAGGGGAAGCCCTGAGCACCTCAAGGGCCTTTCCCGTGGCGAAGTTTCGCCTGACCTTTTCGACTTCCACCCGGCAGAATTCGCCCTCAAGAACACGAGGGACAAAGACCACAAAGCCGTTTCTCTTCAGAACTCCCTGGCATTCCGGGAGTGCAAAATCAAGTACCTCACCCTCGAAAACATCGCCCTTCCGTACACTGAGCTCCTTCACCACACCGAAGCCTCCTCACTCAGCCAATCCTGTGTCTTTCCGGTATATTCTCAAGACGTCCCAGAGGGTTTCTCCGCCGAATCACCTCGTAGAGCGCAATGCCTGTGGCTACAGAAACGTTGAGGGAAGAAACTGGTCCCTTCCCGGGAATCTGCACCGTGTAATCGCAGAGGGAACGAACAATCCTCCGGATACCCTCATGCTCCCCACCCACCACAAGGCCAACTGGAAAGGGGCCAGGGTCGATATCCCAGATGCACTGCTCCCCATCCACCTCAAGACCCACGATGATAAAGCCCTCTTCCCGAAAAGCACGCACAATTTCTGTGAAGTTGTTCACCTGGATGACTTCCGCAACCTCCAGGCCCCCTGCGGCAGCCTTCACCGCTTGAGCATCAAGCGGCGCTGAACGGGCTTTGCTCACCACAACCCCATCAACACCGAAAAAGGCAGCCGTCCGGATGATGGCTCCAAGGTTTCTCGGGTCCTCCACCCGGTCGACAAAAAGCACCAGGGCATCCCGCCGGTTCCGGGTGCTCCCAAGAAGGTCTTTCCAGGAAAGGCCTTTCTTCTCCCCACAAAGGAGCACGACTCCCTGATGGACGGCATTCCTCCCCACGAGGTCCTCCAGGACCTTGTGTTCCACCCGTTCCACAGGAACCCCAAGGCTTGCGGCAAGGCTTTCAATGCGCCGCACAAGATCCCCCTGGGTGTTCCTCGCAAGCAAAAGCTTCTCGAACACCCGGCGCCGGGCCCGAAGGGCCTCAAAGACCGGATGCCGTCCGTAAATGTACTCCGTCATGTTCCTTTTTCCTCCTGCCTGTACCAGCGGGCCCCAAGAGGAGTATCTTCAACCACATACCCCAAAGCCTTAATGCGCTCCCGCAGGGCATCGGCCTGGGCCCAGTTTCTCGCTCTCCGGGCCCTCTCGCGCTCCTCCACAAGTTCCTGGACCTCCCGATCCTCAGCCCCCACCTCCTCCCAGGGAACAATGCCGAGAATGTCCTCCACAGCATCAAGAAAAGCAGCCATTGCTCCGAGGACTTTCTCGCTCCATCGCCCCCGTGCCGGGAGAAGGTACTGGTTGCCAAAGCGCATGAAATCTCCTAAAATCCCCAGAGCCTGGGGCGTATTGAAGTCATCAGCCAGCGCCCTGAAAAAAAGCGAGGAGAATCTCTCAACTTCCCCAACGATGTCAGCTTCTCTTTCGGCCTGCCACCGCGGGTTCTCCTGAATCTTACGCCGGATGAAGGCGAAATTCCTCAGGAAGTTCTTCATCCGCTCCAGAAACTGTGCAGACGACTCAAGAAGCGCTTCGTCGATATTGATGGGGTTGCGATAGTGGGTGCCAAAGAGCGCAAGGCGCAGAGCTTTGGGGTTGTACCTTTTTGTGAGCTCCCGTACCGTGATGATGTTCCCCAGGGATTTGGACATTTTTTCGGCGTTAATGTTGACGTACCCGTTGTGGAGGAAATACCGGACGAAGGGCTTTCCTGTGGCCGCTTCGCTCTGGGCAATCTCGTTCTCATGGTGCGGGAAGATAAGGTCCACTCCTCCGGCGTGAATGTCCAGCGTCTCCCCGAGGTACTTCATGGCCATTGCCGAACACTCAATGTGCCAGCCAGGGCGACCCTTTCCCCAGGGGCTTTCCCAGAAGGGCTCACCGGGTTTTGCGCTCTTCCAGAGCACGAAGTCTGCCGGGTTCCGCTTGGCGTACCGGGCCTCCACCCGGGCACCTTCCTGGAGTTCCTCAATGCGTTTCCGGGAGAGCTTCCCGTAGTGGGGAAAGCGAGAAACGTCAAAGAGGACATCCCCGTCGACCACATAGGTGAAGCCCTTTTCTTCAAGTTTCCTGATAAGGGCAATGATTTCGGGAATGTGGTCCGTGGCCCTGGGGTGCACCGTTGCCCGCCGTACTCCCAGTGTTTCGGCGTCACGCCAGTACTCTGCGATGTACTGCTCGGCCACCTCTTTTGGGTCTTTCCCAAGTTCCTGAGCTTTCCGGATAATCTTGTCATCAATGTCGGTGAAGTTCTGAACAAAAAGCACCTCATAGCCCACCTGTTCCAGGAACCTCCGGAGGGCGTCAAAGAGCACGAAAACCCGGGCGTTCCCGATGTGGATGAGGTCGTACACTGTCGGACCACACACGTAGAAACGGACTTTCCTCTGCTCAACCGGAACGAAGACGTCTTTCTCAAGGGTCAGGGTATTGAATAGTCGAATCTCCATGGCCACTCCCTGCTCTTTGGGTGAATTTCTCAAGGCTCTCCAGCACCCTCCTTTTCCCCAGAGCCCAGAGGAGGCGGTGGAGCTCTGGCCCTTCCTCCCGCCCTATAAGGAGAACCCGCAAAGTACGGTAAAACATCCGGGGAGGAATGCCGCTTGCTTTCTGCGCCCTACGGAGTTCCTCCTGAAGGCGTGTCTCGTCCTCAAAGGTGTCCTCAGGAATCCTGGAAAGTGCCAGAGAAAGCGCGGGAAGGAGGGTTTCGTTTTCTCCTGCCAGGGTCTTCGTCTCCCCAAGGGCAAGGGAAAGAGAGGACACAAGGTCTTTCAGGGTCGAGGATTCCTCCTGAAAAAGCGCAAGGAGTCTGAGGAGGCGTTCCTCTCCAAGGGTTTTCTCCCACACCTCCCACGTTGCCCCTGCAAAGGCCTGTACCCGTTCCCTCAGAACTTCCAGGGGGAGTTCCCGCAGATACATCCGGTTCATCCAGGTAAGCCTTGCGATGTCAAAAACCGCATTGCTTTTGCTTATTCTTTTAAGGTCAAAAAGCGAAACGAGTTCTTCCTGAGGGAGAATCTCTTTACCCCCGGGGAAGGAGTGTCCAAGGGTCAGGAGATAGTTCAGAAGCGCTTCTTTGAGGAAACCCTCTTCCCGGAAAAAGCGAAGGCTTGTATCTCCGTGTCTCTTGCTCAGCTTTGTCCCATTCGGGGAGAGAATGACGGGAACATGGGCGAAAAGGGGAGGGGGAAAGCCCAAAGCCTCGTACAGGAGCACCTGGTAGGGCGTATTGGGAAGGTGCTCTTCCCCCCGAAGAACATGGGTGATACGCATGAGTGCATCGTCCACCACACAGGCGAAGTTGTACGTGGGAAGACCGTCTGATCTCACGAGAACGAAGTCGGTGAGCGTATCGGTGGTGAAGCTGACCTGTCCTCGCACCAGGTCCTCGACGGTGACTGTTCTCCCCGGAGGAACGCGAAAACGCCATGAAGGCTTCCGCCCCTCCTTCTCGAGAACCCTCCGTTCCTCTGGGGTGAGGAAGAGGCAACGGCGGGAATACCGGGGTGGTCGACCTTCCTCAAGGGCCTCTTCTCGTTCCCTCTCCAGTTCTTCAGCGGTGCAGTAACAGGGGTAGACATACCCTTCTCTCTGGAGCCTCCTCAGGAACTCTTCATAAATTGCCCCTCGCTCCGATTGACGGTAAGGTCCAAAGGGCCCTCCCCTGTCGGGACCCTCGTCCCAATCCACCCCAAGCCAGGCCAGATCCCCACATATGGCCTGAACGAATTCTTCCCGCGAGCGAAGGGGGTCAGTGTCCTCAATCCGGAGCACAAACGTTCCCTTCGCTTTCCGGGCAAAGGCCCAGTTGAAGAGCGCTGTGCGTGCTCCCCCAAGGTGTAAAAATCCCGTGGGGCTTGGCGCGAAGCGGGTCCTCACCTTTTCTTCCACCGAATCACCTCGATACGGACATTGTCCACTCCTGTCTCTTCAATCCCCAAGGCTTTTGCCGCAACAAGGGAGAGATCCACCACCCGGTTCTTCCGCCAGGGACCACGATCGTTGACCTTCACTACCACACGCTTCCCGTTTCTGGGATTGGTCACAAGGAGCACACTCCCCAGGGGAAGGGTGCGGTGCGCTGCGGTGAAGGCGTATGAGCTGTAGGTCTCACCTGAGGAGGTCTTTCGCCTATCGAATTTCGAATGATAAAAAGAGGCAAGACCGGTGAACACCTTCTCTACCTCGCACGTTCCCTCGGATACCCCGTAAAAGGCCATCTGGACTTCGTTCAACCACAGGATGGCAAGGTCCAGCAGGTTGGAAGAGTTAGCGCGAGCATCTTCTCGAAAAACAGAAAAGAGCCTTTTCCCACCGCAGAACGCACTGAAAGCCCCGCTTTTCTCCCGCACAATACGAAAAGTGGGAGGACTTTTCCATGAAGCGGCGAACACCTCCTGGAGCCGCTTGAGGATGGCCTTTGCCCGCTCTTCACAGGAAGCATAAGACCCGCGAAAGCGAACACGCAAAAGCACCCGTCCATCAGCGAGGATGACGAAAACGCCCCGTTCCTCCACAAGAGAGAGCTTCGGTTGCGCCTGCACAGTCGGTGCTGCCACAAAAACCCCAAACACCACAAGAAGCAGAATTCCTACGGTTTCCCTTGCACCAGGAGACTGACGGCAAAACAGCACATTCCTTCACCCCTTCCAATGCTCCCGAGGCCCTCGTTGGTCGTGACCTTGAAACCAATCCGCTCTTTAGGCACACCGAGAATCCGGGCAAGGTTTTCCCGGATGCGGGCCACAAAGGGAGCAATTCTGGGTTTTTCGGCAACAAGCATGACATCCACGTTCCCGATGTCCCACCCTTTTTCCCGAACCCGTGCCACCACATCCTCAAGGAGCCTGATGCTCTCCGCGTCACGCCATTTTGGGTCCTGAGGCGGGAAAAACTCCCCTATGTCCCCAAGACCACAGGCCCCAAGGAGACTGTCCATAAGCGCATGACACACCACATCTCCATCGGAATGGCCCAGAAGTCCCCGCTCAAAGGGGATGAGTACACCCCCAAGAACGAGCCTGCGCCCCTCAACCAGAGGATGGATATCGTATCCCAGGCCTACCCGGTATGGGACCATCGCACTCTGAAGCGGAGCATCTCCTCAGCCAGGAGAAAGTCCTGGGGAGTGGTGATTTTCAGGTTCTCCTCCGACCCCAGGACAAGGTATACCGGAACCCCAAGACGTTCCACAAGCGAGGCGTCATCGGTCCCCTGAAAACCCTCTTTCCTGGCCTGCTCAAAGGCCTGAAGGATAAGGCCCACACGAAACGCCTGAGGCGTCTGGGCTCGCCATACAGTCCTGCGGTCCAGGGTTTTCTGTACTGTCTGTCCATCGAGGGAGAGCTTCAGGGTATCCACAGAAGGAATGGCCACGCACACAGCCTCGTGTTTCCTCAACCCCTCCACACACCGCCACAGAACCTCTTCCCCCACCAGCGGCCGTACTCCATCGTGGATGAGGACGAAATCTTCAGGATGGTCCCGGTATACCTTCACTCCCTCGTACACTGAGTCCTGACGTGTGGTACCACCGAACACGTACTGCCTGACCTTGCGAAAATGGTATCTCTCGAGGATCTCCCGCTTAAAGAGTCTCTCATGCAGGGGATGAATGACCACAGTAACCTCGGCAACGGGCTCAAACCGCTCAAAAGCCTCAAGGGTATGTGCCAGAACTGGCTTCCCAAGAAGCGGAAGATACTGCTTGGGCAAAGCAGCGTTCATTCGCTCTCCAACTCCTGCTGCCACTACCACGGCGAAAAACGACGAACCCAGAGGCCTCACCCTTTCGTTTTCAGGCGGGCGAAAATCATCCGTCCCGCAGGAGTCTGCAGGACACTGGTGACAACCGTATCCACGGTGGAATTGATGTACCTTTTCCCCTCCTCCACCACCACCATCGTCCCATCGTCAAGGTAGCCCACACCCTGGTCCGCCTCTTTCCCCTCTCGAATAATCTGGACCCGGAGTTCTTCACCTGGAAGCACATAGGGCTTCAGGGCGTTGGAGAGCTCGTTAATGTTGAGGACTTCCACGCCTTCGAGCTCGGCAATTTTGTTCAGGTTGAAATCGTTGGTGATGACCCGTGCCCCCATGATTTTCGCCAGCTTAATGAGTTTGGCATCCACATCCCGGATATCGGGGAAATCCCGATCGATGATGCGGATGTTGACCTTCTTTTCCTTTCTCATTCTATTCAGGATGTCAAGACCACGCCGGCCACGGTTCCGCTTGAGAGGGTCCTGGGAATCCGCAACCTGCTGGAGTTCCCGGAGCACAAAGCGAGGGATCAGGAGTTCCCCCTCAAGAAAGCCCGTCCTGCAGATATCCGCAATTCGCCCATCCACAATGGCACTGGTGTCCAGGATTTTCCCCGTCGCTCCCTGACCCCGCAGAAACCGCACCCGGGGAAGACCGGTGAGGAGGGACACTATGTCGTCCTTTCGCAAGAGAAAAATCGCAAGACCAAGAGCCCCACAGATAATGGTCACCACAAGCGGCAGTGCCGCATTCTTAAAGGGCAAAAAGGATATCGGATAGGTGAGGAGTACTCCAATAACCAGTCCGACAATGAGCCCTCCAAGACCAACGAGGATGTCGACCGCCGAAGTCCGGGACAGCACCCCTCCCACCACAGCGAAGGCCTTTTCCAGGGGTTTCACAAACCGCATGCTGACCACCATCACCCCTAAAGCAGCAAAAAGAGCAAAGAGCGTATTCCACAGACGAGAAGACCACAGAGCAAGAAAGAAGGAAAGCATAAAGACACATCCTGCCAGCAAGGCACAGAACACCAGGGAAACCGCCTTCCCCATACCCAACACCTCCACCCCGCTTCTTGAAAAACCCACATCCCAGCATCACGAAAACCTCCGAAAAAAGACGCTCCTTCCTCCATTATACCAATTTTCCCCAGGAAGCAAGGGTCTTAAGCACCAGAGAGGGCACAAAGGGGGATACCGATTACAGTCTGAGTCCTTCCTTTTCGAAGAGTTCAAGGATGTGACCACAGAAGGCGCACTCAATACCTGCAAGGCGGGGCGGGACTTTCTGTCCCCGCGCCAGGACAGCCCGGCGTATGCCCACCCGGAGTGCCTCCTGAAGGCGCTGCTCAAGGAGAGGGACTGACCGCACCTCACCGCCAAGGCCAACTTCACCGCAGAACACGGTATCCTTGCGGACCTCTCTCTCCAGGCGGGAGGAAACGAGGCTGACACACAGGGCAAGATCAAGACCCGTTTCGAGAGTGCGGATGCCCCCGGCGATACTCACATAAACGTCGTGTCGGGAAAAGCGTATTCTTGTGTTCTTCTCCACTACCGCAAGGAGGAGGTGCAGCCGGTTGAGGTCAATGCCGAGGCTCACCCGCCGAGGAAAATCAAAAGAGCTCGGGTGGACGAGAGATTGAATCTCCACCACCATGGCCCTCTTCCCCTCTGCAAGAACCGTTCGGGCCACTCCAGGGCAAGACCCCTCACCATCGAGGAGGAAATACAGAGAGGGATCGCTCACCTCCACAAATCCCTCCTCCCCAAGCTCAAGAAGCCCCACTTCCTGGGTAGACCCAAAACGGTTCTTCATTCCCCGGAGCATCCGCAGCGGACGGTTGGGGTCCCCCTCAAGGTACAGCACCACATCCACAAGGTGCTCCAGAGTCTTCGGCCCGGCAACCACACCCTCCTTGGTGACATGGCCTACAAGGATGCAGGCGATGCCACGCTTTTTGGCGATTCCCATGAACTGGGTGCTCAGTTCCCGCAACATCGCCACGCTCCCGGGGAGGAAATCGCTCTCCTTTCGAGAGAGGTTCTGAATAGAATCGACAATCACAAGGTGGGGAGAGAGGGTATCGATGGCGCTGAGGATGTCTTCAAAAACATCAGAGGAGAGGAGGAAAAGGTAGGGTGTTTTAGAGAAACCAAGGCGGTTCACCCTCAGGTAGACCTGGGCAAGGGACTCCTCACTGGAGACATAGAGCACCGTTTTGCCCGCCCGGGCGACGTTTTCGGCGATCTCAAGAAGGAGAGTAGATTTCCCAATACCCGGGTCTCCACTGAGGAGAATGAGTGACCCTTCCACCACTCCCCCTCCAAGGACCCGGTCGACTTCCCCAATACCAGAAGAGAAACGACGGTACTCCCGGAGGTCCGCCTCGTCCACCTCAGAGAGGCGCACAGGGGTGACCCCCGGAGGGGATAGTGATTTTTTGGGTTTTCGCTCCGTTTTCTCCTCAAAAAAAGTATTCCACCCTCCACACTGGGGACAGCGCCCCATCCAGTTGGGGGTGGAATACCCGCATTCACTGCAGAGATACCTCATCGTCAGGCCTGCAGGGACAGCTCAAGGGGTGCGAACTTCGTGAAGGAAATCTTCCCATCCTCAAGCGTCACGACGATGCGGTCGCCTTCCTTAAAGGCCCCGCTCAGAATGAGTTCCGAGAGTGGATCCTCCACAAGTCGCTGAATGGCCCGGCGGAGCGGACGGGCTCCAAAGTTCGGGTCGTACCCTTCCCGCGCAATGAAGGCACGAGCCTCCGGGGTAAGCTCAATGTCCATTCCGTGCTCCTTCAGGCGGTTCCTCGTTTCCTTCATGAGGAGCTCCACAATCTGCTCGATCTCCTTCTGCTTCAGCGGGCGGAAGACGATAATCTCATCAACACGGTTCAGGAATTCCGGAGTAAAGACCCGCTTGACTTCTTCCATAACCCGCTGCCTGATCTCCTGGTACGAGAGCCCCTCTTCTTTCTTATCCCCAAAACCAATGCTTCCCTGGGAGGCAATCATCCGCGCGCCAAGGTTTGAGGTCATGATGATGATGGTGTTCTTGAAATCCACAATCCTCCCCTGGGCATCAGTGAGCCGGCCCTCTTCCATAATCTGGAGGAGAATGTTGAAGATTTCGGGATTCGCCTTTTCAATCTCATCGAAGAGGACAACAGAGTACGGCCGTCTCCGTACCTTCTCGGTGAGCTGTCCACCCTCCTCATACCCCACATACCCCGGGGGTGAGCCGACAAGGCGAGAAACCGTGAATTTCTCCATGTACTCGGACATGTCCAGGGTGATGAGAGCGTCTTCTCTGCCGAAGAGAAACTCCGCAAGCGCCTTGGCAAGCTCTGTCTTGCCAACGCCCGAAGGACCAAGGAAGATGAACGAGCCAATGGGACGGCGCGGGTCCTTCAACCCAGCTCGGGAACGGCGAATGGCCCGGCACACTGCCTTAACTGCCTCTTCCTGACCCACAATGCGCTTGTGGATCTCCTCCTCCATGTGAACGAGCCGCTCCTTTTCCTCCGTGGCAAGACGTGAAACCGGTATCCCGGTCCAGTTCGAGACCACCGTGGCAACATCCTCCTCGGTAACAAGCGGCCTTGTGGCGTCCACTTCTCGCAGCCAGGCCTCTTTACTCTCCCGGTACTTCCGTTTCAGGCGCTCCTCCTCATCCCGGTAACGGGCAGCCTCCTCAAAATCCTGATTCCGAACCGCCCGCTCTTTCTGGCGACGAACCTCTTCAATCCGCGCTTCGAGCTCCTTGAGCTCTGGGGGGAGCACTGTGGCCCGCAATCGCACCCGGCTTGCCGCCTCATCCATGACGTCGATTGCTTTGTCCGGGAGGTACCGGTCCGAAATGTACCGCTGAGAAAGCTTTGCCGCTGCCTCCAGGGCTTCATCGGTGATGCGCACCTTGTGGTGCTCCTCATACCTTTCCCGGATGCCCCGGAGAATCGCAATGGTGACTTCCACCGAGGGTTCATCAACGTACACAGGCTGGAACCGGCGCTCAAGTGCCGAGTCCTTCTCGATGTACTTCCGGTACTCGGTGATGGTTGTTGCTCCGATAGCCTGGAGCTCTCCCCGGGCAAGGGCAGGTTTCAGGATATTGGCTGCGTCAATGGCCCCTTCCGCTGCTCCAGCCCCTACCAGGGTGTGTACCTCATCGATGAAGAGGATGACTTCCTTGGTCTGGACGATTTCCGAGATGATTTTCTTCAGACGCTTCTCAAACTCTCCGCGGTACTTGGTTCCGGCAACCACCGCGGCAAGGTCAAGGCTCACCACCCGTTTCCCTTTGAGGATTTCGGGAACCTCACCCCTGACAATCTTCTGCGCCAGCCCTTCCACAATGGCGGTCTTCCCTACTCCGGGTTCTCCAATGAGCACAGGGTTGTTCTTCGTCCTCCGGCTCAGAATCTGGATAACCCGCTCGATCTCCTTTTCCCGTCCGATGACCGGATCGAGCTTCTTCTCCAAAGCCAGCTGGGTCAGGTCCCGGCTGAATTCATCAAGAACAGGGGTTCGACTCTCCCGATGCGATGGGGGTGAGTCGGGAAAGTTCTCCTGAGAGGAGGAGCTTTCGTTGAGGAACTCGTAGAGTCTGTTCCGTACCATTTCAAGGTCAAGACCAAGACGGCGGAGAATCTGGGCCCCAACACCCTCCCCTTCCCGGAGAATCCCAAGGAGGATGTGCTCCGTGCCCACGTAGTTGTGCCCCATACGCCGCGTCTCATCAAGGGCAAGCTCGAGAACCCGCTTTGCCCGAGGAGTGAAGGCAACTTCTCTTGAGCCCTGGTACTCCGTTCGATCCACCATGTGCTCAAGCTCACTCCGAACGAGTTCCAGAGTGATATCGAAACTGTCGAGGATTTTCGCTGCCAGGCCTTCCCGCTCTCGCAAAAGACCGAGGAGGAGGTGTTCTGTGCCGATGTGATTGTGCTTCAGGCGAACTGCCTCATCCTGGGCCAGAATGATAACCTTCCGCGCCCTCTCGGTATACCGTTCAAACATCGTCTCGTATCCTCCCCAAAGATACCCCTAGAAATTCCAGTATATCCCCACACACCCCTCGCAGAGGAATGGTTTTCAGCCGCTCTTCCACCCATGTCCCGACGCTCATTCCATTACAACCCCGCCTCCGGGCAAATATTCCCTCCTCCTGCCCGAAACAAAGCAACGACAGGAAGTCCAGTATCTTCTTCCCCTTTGTATCGTCCTCCCGAGCGAGGTCTTTACCCGCTTCCTGCACCTTTTCAAGCAGAGTCCTACGGTGAAGGTCAGAATTCCGGAGGATTTCCCGGATGCTCCGTTCCCACTGAATCACCTTTCGCTCAATCCAGGACATTCCCCGGAAGATTTCCTCTTCCGTCACCCCCAGAGTGTAGCGGTTCGTGATTTCGAAAACGTGTGCCACAGGTTCTCTCGTTCCGCCATACCCTGAGACAATAAATTCCTGGCGCTCCCGGAACCACTGAAGGACCTGGTCCTCACCGTACACCAGGGAAAGGGCAGGGAGGTGGAGCCACACGAAAATTTTGAGGCCCGTTCCCATCCACTGGGGAGAGGCTGTGAGATACCCCCACTGAGGGTCAAAGGCGTAATCGAGGAAACGCTCAAGCCACCGGTCAAACCGCCGCACCACCTCGAAATCGGCACGCCGCAGAGGGGCCATCCTTTCTGAAAAGATTCGCAGGTGATCGCCGCTACCGAGCACCACCCCAAACTTCTGGCCCTTTCGCTCCCGAATGAAGGAAACCGTTCCCTCCTCATCCTGTCTGCGGAGAAACCCGAACCCCCGACCTTCTCCGCAGATGACCCCTGCAACCCTTCGTTCAACCTCCTCAGAGAAAAGGGGGCGGAAAAAGCGCGACGATGGGAAGGGAAGGCCCTCGAGATTCCGGGCAAGGACAATCTGTGTCTTTTCCCGTACCACCCCGAGAGAAGGAAGGGTTTTCTTCCAGGGAAGACAAATGCACGTCCTCATAGGAGCGACCGCAACCTCTCAATGAGCTTCTTCAAACGCTCGGCCTGCTCATACCGCTCTTCAGCCACACACCGCTCAAAATCTCGCAGTGCCTGGGAGAGGCTCTCCTGAATCTTCTTCTTCCGGACAAAGCGCCAGGGCATACTGCCCCGGTGGTGATTCCCTGCCTGCTCTTCCCGTGCCCACCGTTCTATTTCCCGGGAAAAGGCATTGTAGCAGTAGGGACACCCCACAAACCCGCGCTCAAGGACCACCCGCAAAGGCAAAAGGCAAAAAGGACAGCGCTTTCTCTGACGACCCAGGGTTCTTTCTTTCTGGATTCGACCGCTCCGGAGTCCCATTTCAAGAAGGTGAGCAACGGACACACGCATGGCACACTTCCGACACAAAAAGAGCTTATCTCCTGATCCTGCTCGTTCCTGGGCAAGGTACACCACAACCGCTGCCTCACGATGTCCGCAAAAGTCGCACCTCATCTACTTCCCCCAGCTCAGAATCTGCAGGAGCATTTCTTTCAATATCCTTGAGCGAAGCTGGTTCCGCTCCGCCCCAGGAGGAATACCAAGGTCGTCGACTTTCTCCAAAGCCTTAATCATTGCCGCCTTCATGAGCTGACCTTCACGATGCGTGATGAAATTCTCCCGCTCCAGCCAGCTCAGGAGGTCCTCAACGTCGCTCTCTTTGAGCTGCCGCTCGTACTCTTCAAGATAGGCCACAATTGGCTCAATCCGGTCAATAGGAATTTTCCTGATCCGGACGTAGCCACTACCCCCTCGCCGGCTCTCCACAATAAAGCCCCGAAAAACGCTGAAACGGGTGGCAAGAACGTAGTTGATCTGGGACGGAGCACAATCGAACTCACTGGCCAGCTTCCCCCGCTGGATGGTAACCACCTGGTCGGGAGAGCTTTCAATCAGGCGCATGATGTATCGCTCTATAGTGTCACAGAGGGAATACATGGCTCTCCCTCCTCTTGCCCCTTTTGACCATAACTGACATTTTTCATTATACCTGCCTCAAGGACTTTGTCAATCTCCGGCAGGGCGAAGGAGGGGAAAGAGAATAACCTCTCGAATGGAAGGAGCATCGGTGAGGAGCATAACCAGCCGGTCAATCCCAATACCCAGTCCCCCTGTGGGAGGCATCCCGTACTCCAGTGCCTCAAGGTAGTCCTCATCAATAGAATGCGCTTCGAGATCGCCTCTCTGGCGCTTTCGAGCCTGTTCTTCGAAACGCTTCCTCTGCTCGAAGGGGTCATTGAGCTCACTGTAAGCATTCCCGATTTCTTCTCGCCCGATGAAGAGCTCGAAACGCTCAGCCAGGCGAGGATCATCCTTTTTAGCCTTGGCCAGAGGTGAAATCTCTACCGGGTAGTCGAGTACGAAGGTCGGATGGACGAGCTCGGGTTGCACAAAACGCTCAAGAAGCTCGTTCACGAACTTTCCCCGATCCCAGCTCGCTTCCCAGGGCATCCCCAGCGCGTCTGCCTTCTTCTGCATGATTTCAAGAGAATCCCCGAGGATGTCAACCCCGGTTTTCTCCCGAATAGCTTCGGGCAAGAATAAACGCCTCCAGGGTGGAGTGAAATCAATGGTCATCGACTGATAGGTGATGGTGTACGTTCCAAGGACCCTCAAAACTACAGAAGAGAGGAGTTCCTCACAGAGGCGCATCATGGTCTCGTAGTTCCCGTAGGCCTCGTAGAGCTCGAGCATCGTGAATTCCGGATTGTGACGGACCGAAATCCCCTCGTTCCTGAAATTCCGGTTGATTTCGTAGACCTTCTCGAATCCCCCCACCACGAGCCGCTTCAGGAAAAGTTCCGGAGCAATGCGGAGGTAGAGCTCCATCCCCAGAGCGTTGTGGAACGTCTTGAAGGGACGGGCCAGAGCACCTCCAGGAATGACCTGCATCATGGGAGTCTCAACCTCTATGAAGCCTCGCTCATCAAGAAAGGCCCGGATTTCCCGGATGAGGCGGGAACGAAGGAGGAAGACGCTCCGGACCTCGGGGTTCATGATGAGGTCAAGGTACCGCTTCCGGTATCGAACCTCCACATCCCTGAGTCCATGCCACTTCTCCGGAAGAGGACGGAGACATTTCCCGAGAAAAACAAAATCTTCAACGAGGATGGTGAGCTCCCCAGCATGGGTTCGAAAGACTTTCCCCTCCACTCCCAAAAGGTCTCCAACATCAATCACCCGGAAAACCCGGAAGCGGTCATCGCCAAGAACATCCCGCTTGACGTATATCTGAATTCTCCCCGTATAGTCCTGAAGGTCAGCAAAGAGGGCCTTCCCATGCCGCCGAATGGCCATGAGCCTTCCGGCAGTCCGAACCCTGGTCTCACTTTGGATGAGCACTGCTTCGTGGTTACGGATTTCAAGGACTGTATGGGTCTTTCCAAAATGCCCGTTGTAGGGCTCTATGCCGAGATTCCTGAGTTCCTGAAGCTTTTCGAGTTTCTCGCCTGTTTCGACCTCCACGGGATTACCCTCCATAAGCCTCAGTCCCCTTGTTTTTCACCCTACGGAAAGCGTGCAAAAAACTCCCCACCTTCCGACACGTCACCTTCAAGCAAACGCCACCCCTACTCTTCCTTCCTGCGAATGTCCACTATGCGATACCGCACGACCCCTGCCGGAACCTTGATCTCCACGACTTCACCCCGGGCGTGGCCAATGAGTGCCTGGGCAAGAGGAGATTCAAAGGAAATCTTCTGCGCCGAAGGATCCGCTTCCACCGAGTCCACGATGGAGTACTCCACAACCTTCCCTTTGTCAAGGTTCTCAAGGACAACCCGTACACCCAGTCGGACACGGTCGAGGTCCTCTTGAGCATACTCTTCTTCGTCCACGATTTCTGCCCGGCGGAGCTTCTCCTCAAGCACCAGAATCCGTCCTTCGATGAACGCCTGCTCGTTCTTCGCCGCTTCGTACTCTGCATTCTCGCTGAGATCTCCAAAGGAGAGAGCGTGGCTGATTTTATCGGCGATTTCTTTCCGCTTCACTGTTTTGAGGTACCGGAGTTCTTCCTCAAGCTTCTGATACCCTTCTCGAGTCAATCGAATCTTTCCGTCTTCTTTTTTCTTTTCCATACGTTGCTCCCCCACATCTGAAAGGCCGTTACTTTCCCAATAAGGATATAGAAAGGCCTCCAGGCTGTCAAGTTTTTCAGCGCCGCGCAAGGCCGTCAATCCCCAAACCTTCCCGGGGAGATATCGGTCCACTCCCTGTTTTCCTCCGCAGGGCTTCACTCCTCACAAGCAACGTCCCCAGATACCCCACCCCAAAACCTGCAGGCACCGCCCAGAAAAGCAATACGGGGAGATAGAAAAGTAGAGCTCTACTTTGAACGTAGAGGGAAGCCACAACCCACTGCCCCAGGTTGTGAAACACCGCGCCAAGGAGACTTGTCCAGAGCAGGGAGGCGTTTCTCCTGCGAAGGACACTCATAATGCCGAGGCTGGTGAGGCCCCCACCAAGGCTGAGGAAGAAAGCAATGCCAAGGAGCGTTCCAGAAAATAGATTCCCCAGGACAATGCGAACGAGCACCACGTAAAGGACTTCCCGTCCACCAAAGAGGAAAAGTGCCACCAGGGTGACCACATTGGCCAGTCCCACCTTGATGCCGGGAAGGGGAACAGGGGGAGGGAGACACCCCTCAATCACGTGGAGAACGACTCCAAGCCCAGCCAGGAAACCAACAGTCCCGAGTGATACTGTCCTGCGAATGTCCAAAGACCTCCTGTCTCTCAGGGTACCACACGAGGAACGCTTTCGCAAGGGAAAACTCCCTACAGAGAGAAACGAGGAAAGACCCGAGGGTTCTCCAAAAGCAAATGGTGGAGATGACGGGACTTGAACCCGTGACCTCCTCGTTGCGAACGAGGCGCTCTCCCGGCTGAGCTACATCCCCATGTTGGAAAAAACACATGGTGGGCCTATCTGGATTTGAACCAGAGACCTCACGCTTATCAGGCGTGCGCTCTCACCAACTGAGCTATAGGCCCACATCCTGCACCTTGAGAAGAAAATATTCCGCCTACTTCCCTCTTGGCTCCTTAGAAAGGAGGTGATCCAGCCGCAGGTTCCCCTACGGC
>APCU01000025.1 GCA_000347575.1 Candidatus Caldatribacterium saccharofermentans OP9-77CS
CATCAAAATCCACAAAGTGCACCATGAAGCCACGATGTCGGAGGATCTCCTCAAGTTCACGCTTTTCCTTCTCATCAAGAACACGATGCCCAATAACAATCACGCGTCCTCACCCCGAAGAAAGAATCGGCCACTGGCCCTCGTTTCCTCCTGGCAGGTATGGCATTCTCTTATCGAAGCGAGAGCATCAAAACCCCGAAAGAACAGCCCTCCCTCATACGAGCACCGGAAGGCGTCAAAGAAGTACTTTATGGTCAATACCACTCCTTCAAAAAGCCTCTCTCCCCTTGTTGCTCCCACCGCCAGGAGAAAACCTTTCTTAGGTTTCATGTTCTCCTTAAAAAGATATCGCCTTGCCCAGAGCACCTGTGCCCGGTCCACCAGTGCCTTAAAAGGAGCAGGAAGGCCATAGAAGAACACCGGGGTGCTCACCACGACTCTATCTGCCGCAAGGAGCTTCTCGACTACCACGGCCATGTCATCCTGAATGACGCACTTTCCCATGGCTTCACAGTACCGGCAGCCCCGGCAAAACTGAATATGAAGCTGAGAGGGAGTGAGAATCTCCGCATCAGAAAACCCAGAAGAAAGAAACCACTCAAGGAGCACATCGCTATTCCCCCCTCTACGGGGACTACCGCGAATACCCAGAATCTTCAAAAAACATCACCCTCCTCAATTCTACACGACTTTCAGAATAAAATCCGCCTTTCCTGGTTGAAGAAGAAAACCAAAATTTGGAAGAAGAAAAGGAGGCGATCAGAATGCCCATCCCCATTGGTGAAAAGGCCAGAACTTTTGCTCTGAAGGATCAGCATGGGAACGTCGTTACCCTTGAAAGCCTTCGCGGCAGGAAAGTTGTTCTCTCCTTTCACCCTCTGGCTTTCACCCGCATATGCACTTACCAGATGCAGGACCTGGAGAGATCCAAAGAGCAACTGGATGCACTCAATGCCGTCGCCCTGGGTATCAGCGTTGATCCGGTACCAGCCAAGCATGCCTGGGCCAGAGAGATTGGGGTAAAACATACCCCTCTCCTTTCGGACTTCTGGCCCCATGGCGAAGTCGCAGAGATGTATGGGGTTTTCAGGAAAGATGACGGCTTCTCAGAGCGAGCTGTGTACATCCTCGATGGAGAGCACACCATTCGATGGGTCAAAGTGTACCCCATTTCTGAACGGCCCAGTATTGGAGAGATTCTCAAGGTTCTCGAAAGCCTCTAATTGGAAGCTGAAACCCTCTGGGACCCCAGAGGGTTTCAGCGGCTTCGCCGGTTACCGGCATACACGCTCAGCATGGCAAAAAGAATGATACCGAATCCCAACCACTTTCCGGCATCACCAAGGCCAAGAGCGGTAAGGAGATTGATCAGCGTCTGGAGGAAAATTGAGCCCAAAATGACCCCAAAATAGCTCCCCCCACCGCCGGTAAGCGGCACTCCTCCAACCACCACAGCAGCAATACTCGGCATGACGTAGTTCGATCCCATATCTTTGAAAGCGATCCCCATGTTTCCGAGAAGAAGGAGTCCAATAAGGCTTGCCAGGATACCACTTGCCACAAATGTCAGAAATCGAACCTTTTTGACGTCAATGCCACAGAGATACGCCGTCCGTTCATTGGCACCGACACCGAAAAGAACTTGCCCCCACTTCGTCCTCTCAAAAACCAGTATCGCGAGAACAGCTACCGGAATGAGCACAAAGAGGATGTTTGGGAACACTCCAGTTAACTTTGCGGCAAGGGTCACAAGGACTGGCGATGGCCTCCCTGTGATGGCCTTCCCCGCTACATAAGCGTTCACAATTCCCTGAAGAATATCTGCCATTGCCAGAGTGACCACAAGTGGAGGCAGTTTTAGGTACGACGTGAGTACCCCGTTGGCAAGTCCCACCAAAAGCCCAAGAACCAAAGCCACAAGGAGCGCCACCCAGAGATAGGCATTCCGCCCATCCATGATGCTTGCAGTGAGCACTGCAGTGAGCGTTGCTGTGTACCCCACAGAGAGATCCAACCCCCCACCTCCTGCAACAATGACAATCATCTGGCAGAGACCAAAAAGGGCAATGAAGGACGCGAGTTTCAGGGTTAAAAGGATTTGCTCAAGGGTTAAAAATCCTGGAACGATTACACCACCACCAACGTACAAAAGAACAGTGAGAAGGAGGATGGCAAAGGCTTTCCGGTACTGTACAGGGAACCAGGAACCCAGAATCCATCCATACCAGGGGGACGTTTTTTTCAGGAATGTCTCCATACATCTCACCTTAACGGAGTTCTCGACGCAGGGTGGCATACGCCGGACCTGCAATGGCAGCAATGACAATGATGCCCGAAACCAGGGTCTGGTACGCATTGGGAACATTGGCAAAAAAGATAATCCTTCCCACAAATCCAAGAATGAGCGCACCCACAATGGCAAGGTACACGCTCCCCCGACCACCAGAAAGAGCAATTCCTCCCACAACCACCGCAGCGATGGACCGAAGCGTCAAGGGTCCCCCCATGCGGGCATCGCCAGTCTGGTTCTGGCCAACAAAGAAGAGAGCTGCCAGGAAAATCAAAATGGCGTTGAGCATACAGGCAAGCATCTGTGTTTTTCCCGTATTGATACCACTCACGTAGGCGCTCTCGATATTACTTCCCACGGCGTAGATGTACCGTCCAGTACGGGTTCGACTCACAACGTACCACAGAACGCATGCCCCAACAATTAAGAGGAGAGCCGGAGGAACGTAGTTCCCAAGGCTTTTGAGTACTTCGGGGACACCTTCAACCACGCGCATGTTGTAAAACACCCTAAACCAAGGAACGCTTTCCCCGCCCGGGGTTGGGCGCAAGAAAAGCGCAATTCCGAGCCAGGCATAAGATGTGGCAAAGGTCACAATAACCGGTGGAATCCGCAGATACCCAATACCAAGGCCGTTTACCACACCGGTGCCCAGAGCTACAAGGAATGCTATGATGAGTGCATAGACACCCGTTACCGGGTCATCTCTTCTCATAACCGTGGTGAGCACACAGGTGAGCAGCGACAATGCTGCTCCAGAAGAAAGGTCAATTCCCCCAGAAACGACGACAATGGCCTGCCCCATAGCAAGGAGAATCAGGGGAGCGAAAGAGTTGATGGTTCGAACAATAGACTTGGCTTCGAAGAAATTCTTCTGCAAAATAGCGGTAATACCAAAGAGCACAAAGAACATCAAGAGACTAGAGGTTTCGGGCTGAAGCAGGGCGCGTTTCAGAACTTCGAAAGACAGGACAACGATACTCTTCCGTGCCGCATCCATACAACCTCTCCCCTTTTACCGGGCTCGTACAGAAGCAGCGGTGATAGCCTCTTCGCTGATGTCTTCTCCCGTCAGTGTGGCCACAATGTCACCCTCGTACATGACGAGAACCCGATCCGCGTACTGGGCTAACTCCTCGTGGTCGCTGGCGTAAAGGACAACGCCGATACCCCGTTCTCTTGCCAGACGTCTAATGTATTCGTACAGGTCCCTTTTGGCACCAATATCCACACCCTTTGCCGGATCAGCGAGGAGGAAAACCTTGACATCGAAAGAAAGCCATTTTCCCACAACAACTTTCTGCTGGTTACCTCCAGAAAGCGTACTCACCGGAGCATCAAGGCTAGAAACCTTAATAGAGAGGAGTCGAACAATATCCTCACACTCTTCCCGGTACTTCTTTCCGGGAATAATCACAGGATGCCGGGGGGAACCGAACTTGGGGAAAACCATGTTACTGTACACTGAATGCTCGAGAAAGAGGCCCTCTTTCTGCCGGTCTCCAGGAACAAGAAGTATGCCATTCTGGATAGCATCCTGAGGGCGACGGAGGACAATTTTCCTCCCTTCTATTTCCACCTCGCACTGCACCCCAGGGAAGCTTCCCGCCAGGGCATAGAGCAACTCATTCTGCCCCTGACCAGCAAGACCACCGATGCCAAGAATCTCTCCTTTTGCAAGTTCCAGAGAAACATCTCGCAGAGACTTTACCCTGCTTCTGACGCGGGCTCTAAGGAGAACCTCACAGGACTCGGGTTTTTCCCCAGAGGTTCTTTCTGCCAGCGAAGGTCGAACGGTTTCCCCAGTAATGTGACCAATGATGGTTTCAGGGTCCTTCTCTTCCCGGTTGAAATCAATATATGCTACCGTGGCACCGTTCCGGAAAATGGTAACGTCATCGCAGATCTCCATGACTTCCCAGAGACGATGGGAGGTGAAGACAATAGCCACACCACTTTCTGCCAGGGCTCGCATGTAAGCAAAGAGACTCTTAACCTGGGTATGTTCAAGGGCCGCTGTAGGCTCGTCAAGGATGAGGAGCTGTGGCTTCTCGGCTATTGCCTTGGCAATCTCCACAATCTGCATCTCTCCAGGACCGAGTTCATACACCTTCTTAGTAATGTCAAGACCTGGCAAGAGTTTGCTCAGAATGTCTCTCGCAATCCGTTTTGCCTCCTGGTTGTCAAGGAAGATACCCCGGCTCTTCTCCATGCCCAGCACAACGTTCTGCCACACCGTGAGATCGGGAACAAGGCTGAGGTTCTGAAAGACAAGGGCAATACCATCTCTTTTTGCTTCACTCGGGTTCCTGTAGTGCACCAGCCGTCCCTTGTACCATATTTCTCCTCCATCGGGCCTGTACACTCCAGCGATAATCTTGGACATGGTGCTCTTCCCCGAGCCGTTTGCCCCAAGAAGCCCCGTGATCTTTCCCTGCTGGCAACGGAGGTTTCCGTCCGAAAGCGCTACAACACCACCGAAGGATTTTCGAACGCCCCTGGCTTCAAGGATGACCAACGAACATTCCCTCCCCTGATAAAGAAAAGCGCTGGAGGGAGAGCCCTCCAGCGCTTTGGGTATCACTCGAAGAGTTCGGCGACGGCTTCTTCAGACATGATCTCGGTCAAGAGGTAATCATCAGGTTTGTCCTTCAAAAGCTCCCATGCCTCGTCGAAATTCTCATCGGTAATGAACATGCTCACTTTGTAGAAGAAGGTGTTATCTACGAGAACACCTGGCTTGAACTGTTTCCCGTTGTAGAGTTGCAGAGCAATACGGAAGGCAGTACCACCAATTCCCGGCGGGTTCGGCTGAGTACAGGCCTTAAAATCTGCCCCGGCTTCGCGGAGTTTCTTCCACTCTTTGAAGAAAGCAGTTCCCGGATCACCAAACATGACCTTGGGAAGTTTTCCAGCATCGAGAAAGGCCGAAAGAACACCATACGCCATCCCATCCTGAGTGATGACCCCGTCAATCTGCTGACCAGAGGCGATGATCTGGGCTGCAACTTCTTTAGCCTTTGTCTGGTCCCAGTACCCACTTGTATCGGCAATGAGTTTGATATCGGGATACTGCTTGAGCACTTCGTAAACGGCTCTGCGGCGGTCATTGTCCGCAGGATGTCCCTCAAGGCCGTAGATTTGAATGACATTCCCCTTCTGCAGTGTGGAACAAATCCACTCCACATTTTTCTTCATCCATGTGTAGTGGTCAAGGGTGACATTAATGACATTTGGTGCAGTCACTGTAGCGTCAAAAGCCACAACAAGGATTCCCGCCTCCTGAGCTTCCTCGATAACTGCGTTCAGGGCGGTGGGGGAATTGGGGTTCACAAGAATGATGTCCACACCCTGGGCAATGAAATCGCGGAGGATATTGGCCTGCTCTGTAGCATCACCATTGACAACGTTGTTGACGATCTTAAAATCGGCAATTTTCCCCGCCGCCTTGTACTCATTACCCACTTCTTCCAGGCCGTTGATCATGATGGTACGCCAGGAAGTCCCGGAAGACCCAGTGGATATACCCACAACGGGGAGCTTCTTCTGGGCCAGTGCCTGGGACACCCCAAGCGCCAGAAGGAAGCAGAAAAGACTCACCAAAAGAACAAACATTCGGAAACCACGCCTCTGAGTCATTCCGTCCTACCCCCTTTTGGGTATTTTGGTCGAGAGATTCTGCCTTTTATCCTGCACTTTTTGCTCAGTATCTCACCTCCTTCAATCAGAACTCACGAATTTGCCATACATTATAACAATATCTTAATATGAATTCAAGGCTCCGCGCCTTAAAAAAATTTCTGCCCGTACCCTGGAGAGGGTACGGGCAGAACAGTCATCCTTCCTTCTTTTTCGCCATTGACACCCAGATACCCACAATACCCAGAATAATCTTCACAAGAGCATGCCAGACTGGCTCCGTACCGATGTTCAATCCCGGGATAAGCCCGAGAATCCCCATGATAAGCAGAAGCCAGCTGTAGATGGTGAGGAGCACTCGAACCATGATGCATCCCTCCTTTTGGATTGTGATGCCTTAATTATAACAAATCAGCCACCTTCAAAAATAGGCTTTTCCTCTCCAAAATGCCACTCCTCCGGACTGCGCAGATATTCGTAGGTATTGAAGAGGAGGTTGTAGTGGCGGTATTCTTCTGAGGCCAGAAAATCTAGGAAGTCCTGAACATCCTTCTCCTGAACTTCCTTTCTCTTCTCCACATAGAACCTGTGGGCTTTGGATTCAAGGTCCATAGCCGTCTGGAGAATATCGAGCTCTTCGCTTGTAGGAGGGATAAGCTTCTCTGTGTGTTTCTGGGCTTCGGTAAAGATGTTCTCGAAGTACTCCCGCGTGGATTTTCGAATACCCCCCCAGCTCTCGAAAACGAACTGCTGTCCCTTACTGATACGCTCAAAACCTTCCTGGATCCTCTCGATATGAACGAGCTCCTCATCGGCCAGACGTTTCAGCACTTCTTTACTCAGGGGATTCGCGACCCGAGAAATCCCGCTGAGGTAGAATTGCCGTCCATCCTCTTCCATCTTCAGAGCAAACTCGAAAATGACTTCAAGATTCATGTTTCTTCCTCCTTTCGTACATACTATCCACTTTCCATATCCTTCAAGAGTCCCTCCCCAAAATAAGAAAGCGGATAATCCTCCACTGAATAGCCAACCTCATTCTCTCCTCATCTGGGGAATGCCCTTGGGAGTTGCGAAACTCTGCAAAACTCTGTCTCCTTCCAAACGAAGATCAAAGTGATGGTGTGAAGCCCAGTGTCCATGGATGATAAACCCCGGTAGATCTCACCTCCTTCGCTTTCCTTCTTAACCATTCCGAAACTTGTCTTATTCGCGGTTCCCTGATAGAATATCCCAAAAAGAGCTCAGAGGAGGAAGCAATGCCCGAACTCCCTCTCAAGTGCAAGCACTGCAAGGCCACTATTGGCCTTGAAGATGTCACTGAGATTGGTATCTATAAGATTCCAGCGTATCGAGGTTCAGCGTATATCCGATACATTTGCCCTTACTGCCGCGACTTCGGTGAAGTCACCTTCAGTCTTGAGAAGATCGAAGACGTGGCAAAGATTTTCAAGAAGCGGCGCAAGGAGACCCCTCGAGGACAGATCACCATTGACGAGGTTATCGAATTCCATAGAGAGCTTGAGAAGTTGAAAAACGCTGATTTCCTTAAGGACTCCTGAGGCCTGGTCAAAATGATGAAGACGAAAGAGGAGCAAAAGAAGATTTTCCAAGAGCTTCTGGTTCCTGAGCTCCCTGCGCTTTTCCGTACAGCTCTTCGCATGACCAGAAACCGCGAGGACGCCGAGGATCTGGTCCAGGAGGCTGTAACTAAAGCCTTTGCCGCTTTTGACCGCTTTGAAGAAGGAACGAACTTCCGGGCCTGGATTTTCAAAATTCTCACCAATACCTTTATCAANAACTACTACCGCCTCAGAGATCGGCAGAAAGCGCCATCGCTTGAAGAGATGGAAGATGAGTCTTCTTTTCAGCCCTCCTTTGAAGGTGTCACCCCTGAGGAGGCTCTGCTTAACACGCTCACCCGGGAGGATATCCTCCGGGCCATCGAATCTCTGCCTCTTGAATTCCGTGCGGTTGTCGTGCTCACCCTCGTTGAAGGTTTTTCGTACAGGGAAACAGCTGAGATCTTAGACATCCCCATAGGCACAGTGATGTCCCGCCTCCACCGGGGGCGAAAGCTGCTCCAGAAGCTGCTCTGGGAGTACTCCACACGAAAAACCGGCATGGAGAAGGAGAACGAGAAGGGATGGACTGCAAAGACCTTGTAGAAAAACTTTATTTTTACCTTGATNGAGAAGTTCTCACTGAAGAAGAACGGAGGGCCATTGAAGAGCATCTGGCTTTGTGTCGGAAATGCTGCGAGCGGTATGAGTTCGAACGCCTCCTCTGGGATATGGTGCGGCATAATGGTCAAAACGACCACGTGCCCGAGGCCCTGATCGCCAGAATAGAAGGTGTTATTGCCCAGTTTTGAGGTGATAACCGTGAAGGGATTCCAAAGAGTTCCTGTTGAGCACATCGCAAAGGCCTTGGTGGAAAGTTACCGGAAAACACCCCGTATCACCTGTAGCGAGGAACGAGAGTTTCCTTCGCGGGAAAAAGTCATCTGGATTACCGAAGAACTTCGGGGGCTGCTCTTTCCCGGGTATCTTGGTAACACCCATATGTGCTGGGCAAATGTGGAGTACTTTGTGGGGTGCAAACTTGACCACCTCTTTGTTGCTTTGAGTCAGGAAATCTCCAAGGCCCTCCGGAGTGATCCAAAAGCCATGGAGGAGACTCCTCGCTCCTGTGAAGAACGAGCCTGCGAAGAAACTCGGCGTTTCCTTGAAAAGCTCCCGATGATTCGGGAAATGCTCGACGAGGACGTTCAGGCTGCTTTCGACGGAGACCCCGCAGCAAAAAGCATCGAAGAGGTGATCCTGAGTTATCCTTGTGTCATTGCCATCTCCATCTATCGCATGGCTCACGAACTCTTTGTCCAGGGTATTCCCCTTATCCCCAGAATGATGACTGAATATGCTCACAGCATCACAGGCATCGATATTCACCCCGGAGCCAAAATAGGTCGGAGTTTCTTTATCGACCATGGAACGGGAGTGGTTATCGGCGAGACCTGTGAAATTGGAGACAACGTAAAAATCTACCAGGGCGTGACCCTTGGAGCGCTTTCTTTTCCGAAAGACGAACGCGGGAAAATCATCCGTGGGAGGAAACGTCACCCGACCATTGAGGACAACGTAACCATCTATGCAGGAGCGACAATCTTAGGAGGCGAGACAGTCATAGGAAGAGGAAGTGTCGTTGGGGGGAATGTGTGGCTCACCCACTCAATTCCGGCAAATACCAAGGTGGTCATTGAAGAGCCCCGGCTGAGAATTATCGAAAACCGTACCCAATGAGTTTTCTGGTGCATCTTGCGTTCTTTGCAGGCTGGGTGGGAAGCAGAATTGCCTTCCCTTCCTCCTGGGTTTCCAGCAGTGTTGGAATTGCCTGGTTTATTCTCTTCCTCTCTACAGCTCTGTACTTCGCTGTCTTCTCCTGGAAAAGGAGAGCCTCTCCTCTTCAGGGTCTCGGTTACGGAATCGTTGCCGCCATCCACTACCCGGAGTTTCTGTGGAAACTCAAACCGCGGCTTGACCTCTCGTGGGAAGAAAAAAAGCAACTCCTCGCCCTCTCCCCAGCAATCACCCACGTATCGCGTCCCAGCTCTCTGCTTTGCCCCTTTTGCAAAATCGAGATCNAACACGTCCTCGTTGCACTCTCTGGGGAAGGCATCGGTGTCCGGAGAAGACCGGTCTTCTGCCCCCGCTGTCAGACTCGCCTCGATTGTTGTCGGTTCTGCGTCTTCTTCGAGCCGAGAAGCGGACACCTCCTGGGGTGGGGAGAGGACCTGACCTCTGGCCGGTGCACGCTCATCAAAAAGCACCAGTCTGTTGACGAGATTTGCAGCTCTTCCGTAGCCCAGAAACTCAAAGAGATGGGATGGCACACCCTCTATGCAGGGCTTGCCATCCCCGACTCCTTTTCACCACCAGAAGAATGCCGAACGTTCCAATTCGACGAGCGAAAAACACTCCTTGAGCGCCTTCCCTGTATGGGGAAAGAACGAGTGCTACTTTTACGTCTTGAAGAGGCTATCTACTCCCAGCCTTCTTCGAGTTCCCGCTCAGGCTGAGCAGCAGAAGAGGCAAAGTCAAAACCTAAAAGGGCACTCATTTCGTTGTTAATCTCCTGAAGGAGGGAAACCAGACGATCCTGAGCCTGAAAATACGCCAGAATCACCGGGTGAGAGAGTGCTTCCTGGCGAGCCTGCTCAATCCCGGCAAAGTCCTCGTCGACAAGGTCCCTCTGGAGGGCAATTCGGCTCAAGGACCTCTGCTCCTCCTCAAGGCGCTCAAGAAGCCGCAATGCTTCGGTATTCTTTGAGAGCATGGAACGGGTGTTCTCAAAGTCCTGGAAAGGTTGGGTACAGACGATTTGTTCCACCAGCGACCGAATGGCATCCTTCAAAGATTGGGGAAGAACGATATGCACGTGACACCTCCAACAACTTTTCTCCTATTATAGGGTGCACTGGAGGAAATTTCCATCCTTCTCCAAGACTTCTTCGAAAAAACACTGCGTTCGTTTACAATTTATGGCGATGAGAGAAATTCGCAGGAGGTGAACACCGTGGCGAAAGTTGGTGTCATAACCTTTTCAGACGGACGCCCTCATGTGCACCGGGAACTCCTCTCCATGAACCTTGCTTTTCAGGAACGACTGGTGCGACGCCTTCGGGAATCCGGACACGAAGTTGTGACGGCTCCCGAACCCCCTTGGAACAACGAAACTGCTGTGCAGGCCGGGAAACTACTGCAGAGAGAAGATGTGGATTGCACCATCTTCAACTACGCCATCTGGTCATGGCCTCATTTTACAGTTCTTGCTGCCCAGTTCGCTCCCCGACCGTACCTGTGCCTTTCGAATATCAACCCTGGATACCCTGGACTTGTAGGAATGCTGGCAAGTTCCGGAGCACTGGCTAACGTCGGTATACCGTACATTCGGGTCTCTGGGGACGTTGAGGATGAGAAAGTTTTCCGGAAAATCGAAACCTTTATTCGCGCCGCGTCCTGTGTTAAGTCCCTCCGAGGGGAAACCTTTGGGTGTTTTGGCGGGCGCCCTATGGGGATGTACACGGCTACCGTGGGAGCGGACGTCTGGGCAAAGGTTTTTGGCATCGACGTGGAGCACATTGATCAGTGGGAAATCGTCCGTAGGGCTGAGACCATCCCCCGGGAGAAAATTGAACAAGCTTTTAAGTGGTGCGAAGAAAACGTGGGAAAGATTCTCTACGATGGAAAACAGCTGACCCCCGAAATCCTGAAACGTCAGATCGCCTCATACTACGCTGTCAAGTCGCTCTGTGAGGAACTGCACCTTGATTTCTGTGGTATCAAGGGGCAACCAGAGCTCACCAACAATTTCTGCACCATGGATGTTGCGGAGGCTTTTTTGAACGACCCCTACGACTTTGATGGCCCTAAAGAGCCCATCGTATGCGCAACCGAGGCCGACATGGATGCGGCCATCACCATGGAAATCCTCAAAAAACTCGCCCGAACCCCCGTGCTCTTTGCTGATGTTCGACACTGGCACGAAGATTACGGAGTGCTCGACCTCTGTAACTCAGGACAGCACGCAACATATTTTGCCGGAGGGAGCTTCGACTACCGGGATAACCTCCCCAAAGTGGTCTTCTATCCCGAGGGTTTCTACTTCCCCGCCGGAGGAGCTGCAGTTCACCACCTCGCCCACCCGGGAAAGGTTACCTTGGCACGTCTTGGTCGTAAAAACGGGACGTACTGGATGGCAATTCTCCGGGGAGAATTCGTGCAGTTCGACGAAAAGACTAACGAAGAAATCATGCGGAGAACCCAAATTGAGTGGCCTCACGCATTCTGTCGTCTCGAGACCTCCATCGAGCGGTTTATCGAAAAATTCCCTTGCAATCACATCCACGCGGTTTACGGCGATTATGTGAATGAGCTCATCATGGTGTGTGAAATCCTGGGTATCCCCTGGGAAATCCTCTAAAAAACAAAAAGCCCGGGGATACGATGCCCCCGGGCTTTTTGTTTTATCCCTTAGAAGCTCTTCTCAGCCTCGTTGAGATTGTCCTTGGTGATGACCTTTGGCTCGATGTACACAAGAGGCTTTTCAGGGGTTACGCCTTCCCGGAGGTACTTCACAAGGATTTCAAAGGCTGTAGCCGCCTGCTTCCCAGGGAACTGCTCAATGGTTGCGTCAAGAATCCCTTCTTCAATGAGCTTCAGGGCTTCGGGAAGGGCATCAAACCCAACGGTGATGACTTCCTTGACGTCGAATTTTCCGCTGGCGTCCAGGGCCTGAATGGCTCCGAGAATCATCTCGTCATTGGCCCCGAATACCGCGTCAATCTGTGGCGTGCTCATGATGAAGTCTTCCATCACTTTCATGCCGTCCTCGCGACGGAAGTTTGCAGTCTGGGACTTCACGACAATGTTCGGATACTGCTCCATAATCTCGTTGAACCCAGCACTCCGGTCAATAGCAGGACCAGCTCCAGGGGTTCCTGTGAGCTCAATAACTACCCCCTTGGGCTCACCATACTTTGCGATGAGCTTCTCCACGATGAACTTTGCTGCCTTCCTTCCACCCTCGACGTTATCGGCACCAACATGGCACAGGATCTGCACTGGGGCTCCTTCTTTAATCCTCCGGTCCACAGTCACAACAGGGATGTTGGCCTTGTTCAGGGCCTCGATAGCCGGAATAACCGCTTCGACTTCAATGGGGACAAGGAGAACGCCATTCACACCCCTGATAATCATGTCTTCAATGATGGAGATTTGCTTTGAGACATTATTTTCAGCCTCAAGCGAAACAACCTCAATGCCTCCAAGCTGGGCCGCCTTATCCTTCACCGCCTGCTCCAGAAAGGCAAACCAGGCAAAAGAAAGGCTTGGGAAAGAGAGACCAATGGTGAGGTCTTTACTGAGAGCCAGAGAACCCAGCACTGAGCACACCAGAAACATCCCAACGACAAACCCCAAGACAAACTTCCTCATTCCGTCAACCTCCTCTCAACAGAGTTCCTCCAAGGATATACAACGGCAAAAATAAATGTAACAGCTACCTTCCTTCTCACCTCCTTTACGCAGTTCTAAAGCGGCGTTTCAGTCTATCCAGAAGTACGGCAAAGATGACAATAACGCCTTTGACAATCATCTGCCAGTATGGCTGGACCCCCAGAAGGTTCAAGCCATTGGAGACAACTCCGATGAGGAGAGCTCCAATCAGCGTCCCGTACACTCCTCCTTCTCCCCCCATGAGGCTCGTCCCACCAATAACCACAGAGGCAATCACATCGAGTTCGTATCCTTGCCCCGCCACAAGCTCCCCAGAGTTCAGGCGAGAAGTCAAAATGAGTCCACTCAATCCCGAGAGGAACCCAAGGAGAGTGAAGGCACTGATTTTGTACCGCTCAACCATAATGCCCGAAAGAAGCGCTGCCTCCTCGTTACCACCGATGGCATAGATGTAGCGACCAAAAACGGTCCTCTTGAGCACAATCCCGGCAATAACCACACAACCCAGAAAGAGGATGACCGGAAAAGGAATGGGACCAACCATCCCTGCCCCGATGAAACGGAACGCAGGGCTCATCCCTGAGATAGGCTTCCCCTGAGCTACAAGAAGGGTTGCCCCTCGAAAAATGCTCATCATGCCCAGCGTTACAATAAAAGGATGCAGTTTCCCTTTGGTAGAAATGAATCCGTTGAGAAAGCCAATGCCTCCACCAATAAGTAGCGGCACAACGATACTCAGAAAAAGGCTTCCACCCCACTTGACCTGGAACCCTGCAGCAATGATCCCCGTGAAGGCCACAATGGATCCCACAGAGAGGTCGATCCCCCCAAGGAGGATAACGAAGGTCATTCCCACAGCAATGACCCCGATAATCGATACCTGCCGGATGACGTTGAGAATGTTCAGAGGATGGAAGAAAACGGGAGTCAGGGCACCGAACATGACGAAGACCACCAGGAAGGCGAGAAGGATGCCAACCCTATCCCAGAAGACGAAAAACTTCTGGAAAATCTGAGTACCCTTCTCTTCAACCAACGCTGGCATACTCTTCTCTCCTTCCCAGGGCAAGCCTCAGAATGACCTCCTTCGTTGCCTCTTCACGGGAAAGTTCCCCAACTATTCTGCCCTCTCGCATAACAAGAATCCGGTCACTCATGGCGAGGACCTCAGGAAGCTCCGAGGAAACCATAACAATGGAGGCACCTCGCTCAAGAAGCCGATTCATCAGGTGGTAAATCTCGACTTTCGCACCAACGTCTATCCCCCGGGTTGGTTCGTCAAAGAGGTAGATGTCACAGTTGCGGGCGAACCATTTTCCAAGGACCACCTTCTGCTGGTTGCCTCCCGAAAGGTACATCACCCTCTGGAAAAGCGAGGGCGTTTTGATGTTCATATGCTGTACCATATCTTGAGCTATAACCTTCAAACGTCCGTCCTGAATGAATCCCCGAACCGAAACCAGAGGGAGAATGGGGAGACCAAGGTTATCGAGTACTGAGAGGAGGAGGACCAGTCCATGGACCTTCCGTTCCTCAGGAAGGAGAGCAATGCCGTGATTAATAGCATCAAGAGGAGACCGGATACGGGCTTCCTTTCCCCGGATGTAAATCTTCCCCTCGTCAATGGGGTCAACGCCATAGATTGCCCGAAGGAGCTCTGTTCTCCCCGAACCAACCATGCCGGCGATACCGAGAATTTCGCCTTTCCGGAGGGAAAAACTGATGTTTTCAAGGACTCCACGCCTCGTAAGACCCTCCACCCTCAGAACTTCCTCTCCAGCAGTGTGTGATACCCGGGGGAACCTCTCGACAACCTCACGTCCCACCATCATCCGGATGAGATCCTCCATGGTGACGTCTCGTACATCCCGGGTTGCAATATGTCGACCATCCCTTAGTACCGTGACTCGATCACAGATCTCGTAAATTTCTTCCAGACGATGGGAAATGTAGATGATGGTCACACCTTCACTCTTCAAAAACTTGATAATCCGGAAGAGCCCCTCGATTTCCTTCTGTGCCAGAGTCGCCGTAGGCTCATCCATAATGAGAATCTTTGCTCTGTGGGAGAGCGCTTTGGCTATCTCCACCACCTGTTTTTTGGCCACACCCAGGTCCCTGACCTTCTGGTCCACGTCGATGTCCACATCAAGGAAGCGCATGAGCTCCTGAGCTTCCCTGCGCATCCGGTTCCAGTCGACAAAGAATCTCCGTGTTACAAAGTGATGCCCCATGAAGATGTTCTCGGCTACCGTCAGAGCAGGAATGAGGTTGAACTCCTGATATATCGCCGCAATGCCGCTCTTCAGGGCCTCGTGAGGAGAGGAGAAATTCACCGGTTTCCCTTCAAAGAATATTTCCCCTGCAGTTTTTTGATACACTCCGGTGACAATCTTAATCAGCGTGGATTTCCCTGCTCCATTTTCTCCCACCAGGGCGTGAACTTCCCCTCTCCGGATAGAAAACGTCACTCCATCAAGCGCCAGAACCCCGGGGAAACGCTTGGTAAGCTTCTCAAAATGGAGAATGGGAACATCGCTCATCTCATTCCTTACTCCACCTTAGGTCCAAAGTGCTTGAGCATCACCAGGTTTTCAGTCGCACTCTCGTTGACGATAGTGACTCCGGCTCGTGCAGCCTCGTAGGTCACAAAGAGCTCATCGCGGGTCATTTCTCCAAAACGAATGAGGGTAGGCGCTTCAACTTCAAGAGCTCCGAACTTCCCGTGCCCCTGAACCACAATGACCCCATATGGCCCATCTTCTCGAATGGTGACACTCCTTCCGGGGAACACCGTGAGTTCCTTGGCAGAGAAATCCTCCGAGCCGTAGACCACGTAGTACTCCTCATACCCTTCAGCCCGCATTTCCTCAAGAGGCCGCACAGGTTTCGGCTCAAGGTAGTGGCGAGCGAAGAAATCTGGGTCGGTGTTGGCCTCCCAGTCAAGGAGGCTCACGATGTACTCAAGGTCGTTTTTGTGTTCCGGAGGAACATCCTTCACCACCAGGTCCCAGGGAATGAACCGGTCCCAGACGATGTTCTGGAAAGGTGCGAAAACATCGGAAGCCTTCTGAGGTTCGTAGGTCAAAAGGGATCCAGGAGCGTGGAGAATTCCAGGTTGAACAATCCAGCCAGTGCCGGGTTTGAGCTTGTATGCCCGGGAAAGGTAGAGAATGCCGTTGTCCCCTTTGTCCCACATCTCGAGGCAACGAATAACGTCTTCCTTTTTTGTCCCCGGATTCAGACCAAAGAAAGTGTAGGGGAAGTACCCACCGTGGTTGTTGAGCTGAGGCGGGAAATAGTACCCCTCGGGTTTCCCCAGCCTTCCCACCCTCTTTGCCTTCTCATCATCGTGGTGCACATGGTGGAAAAGGGGGTTCATGTTGTCGAAAAATTTGGCAAACATCGGCCATCCCCCGTACTTTTCCATCATGGCCTTTCCGACGATGGCATCCCCCGCAAGCTCAATGGCATCTCGGAGGAGGATTTTCTCTGCTTTTCCTCCGTCCTCAACATAAATATAACTCAGACCTTCGTCGGGGAGGGTTTCCGGACCGTTGTCTGCCTGAACCGTAGAGGCGAACCATCGTTCATCAATGCCTCCTCGATGGACCCCAAAGGCATAGTAATCATCGGGGTGAAGCTTCAGTCGCTTTCCGGGAATACAGAAAGACCGGGGAACCCAGGTGGGGAAAAGACGCAAAACGCCTTGACCCTGATTCAGGGCAACGTCGAGAAGCATCTTCATTGTTCCCATAGGAGAATCTCCTTCCCACAAATTTTGGCAACAGGATATCGCAAACCCGGGAAAAAGTCTATTAGGATAACGTTTACGCTTAAAAACTACCACAGCCAGTTTCTCCTGTCAATACTGGTTTTTCTTCGCTTCATCCATGGTATAATTTCCCCAGGAAGGAAAACGTTTTCGAGGAACTCGTATGGTTTCCATCAGGGACGTTGCGAGACTTGCAGGGGTTTCTGTCACTACCGTTTCCCGGGTCATCAACAGAAGGGGAAAAACCAGCAAGGAAACTGAAGAAAAAGTCTGGAGAGCCATTGAGGTCCTCCAGTACCGACCAAATCTTTTGGCACAGGGTCTCAGAAGCCAGAAAACCAGGCTTCTGGGGTTGCTTGTCCCGGATATTGACAGTCCGTTTTTCGCCCGGCTCGCAAGATACATCGAAGAAGCTGCCTACCAGAGAGGATATAACCTCATCCTCTGCAACGTAGGAGAAGACCCAAAAAAAGAACGCCACTATCTCGAGGTACTCCTACAACGGCAGGTGGAGGGTATCATCTTCCCACGTGTGTCAGATGAGAGCCTGCTTTTCCGGATTCCCTCGCTCTCGAGAGTTCCTTACGTTGTCCTTGACCGAACTCTTGAGCACGAGGAAGCCCCAACGGTAAAGCTTGATAACCTCGCCGCAGGAGCTCTGGCAGCTTCACACCTCCTCGAGCTTGGTCACAAGAAGTTTGCCTGTATCAGTGGACCTCAGAAGATCACCGTTTGCCGGGAACGCCTTGAAGGATTCCTCACCAGACTCGCTCAGGAAGGCATCCCATCCCGTGACGTTCTGGTTGTTGAAGGGGATTTCAAAATCGAGGGAGGACGTAAAGCCATGGAGACCATTCTCTCGCTCTCTTCTCCCCCCTTTGCCCTCTTTTGCATGAACGACATGATGGCTTTCGGTGCTATTCAGGTAGCAAAAGAAAAGGGCTGGCGAGTTCCTGAAGATATTTCAGTCATTGGCCTTGACAACAACCCCCTCTGCGAGGTTTTTTCTCCTCCCCTTACCACAGTAGCTCAGCCTTTTGACCGCATCGCCAAAGAAGGCATCTCGCTCCTCTGCAAGCTCATCGAGAAAAAGAAGATACGAAAAAAATCCATTACTGTTCCTCCTTATCTCATCGTACGCCAGTCCACTGCTCCTTTCCAGGAGCAATAGACTGGCGCTTTTTGAGGAATCATCCGAGGATTGCCTTCAGGTCCTCTTCGGGTGTGGTAATGGGCATGAGGTTGAATTGTTCTTTGAGGACCTTGTACACCGGCTCCTTGACGAAAGCCGGCATACTCGGCCCAAGACGCATGTTCTTGATGCCAAGATGCAGCAAAGTCAGGAGAATGGCCACCGCCTTCTGCTCATACCAGGAGAGAATGAGGGAAAGCGGGAGGCTATTGACATCGGTGTTCAGTGCCTGAGCCAGAGCGAGAGCAATCTGAATGGCCGAATAGGCGTCGTTACACTGGCCAACGTCAAGAAGGCGTGGAATGCCATCAATCACGCCAAACTCGAGTTTGTTGAAGCGGTACTTGCCACAGGCTAAGGTGAGAATGACAGCATCCTGAGGAACAGCCTGAGCAAACTGGGTGTAGTAGTTTCTCCCCGGTTTTGCTCCATCACACCCACCAATGAGGAAGAAATGCCGGATTTTCCCCTGTCTGACAAGGTCCAGGACTCTGTCGGCAACACCAAGGACAGCATTCCTTGCAAACCCCACAAGAATGGTCTTCTCCGGTTCGTCCTCAGGGAAACCCTCTTCCCTCAGAGCGGCTTCAATGACCGGGGAGAAGTCGCGATTCTGAATGTGGACGACTCCAGGCCATGCTACAAGTCCGCTGGTGAAGATGCGGTGTTTATAGCTCTCCCTGGGTTTCTGGAGACAGTTCGTCGTCATGAGAATGGCGCCAGGGAAAACGTCGAACTCTTTCTGCTGGTTCTGCCAGGCACTGCCATAGTTGCCCACAAGATGCGGGTATTTCTTGAGACCGGGATACCCGTGAGCAGGGAGCATTTCTCCATGGGTATACACGTTAATCCCTGTTCCCTCGGTTTGTTTCAGGAGTTCTTCAAGGTCTTTCAGGTCATGACCGGAAATGACAATAGCCTTCCCCTTCACAGGGGTAACACGTACCGGTGTTGGCACCGGATGACCGTACGTGGTCGTGTGAGCCCGGTCGAGCAATTCCATAACTCGGAGGTTATATTCGCCGACCCTCAGGGCTGCGGTGAGGAGCTCCTCCAGTGTAAAGTCCTCGCGGGTCAGGAAATCCAGAGTCCTGTGGAAAAAGGCGTATACCTCGTCATCCTCTACACCAAGAATCTGGGCGTGATCTGCGTAGGCTGCCATCCCCTTCAGGCCATACAGCACAAGGTGCTTTGCTCCAGCCACTGTTTCTCCAAACCGCTCAATGTCCCTTTCGAGGGTAACCTCTTCTCCCTGGCGAATGAGGTCATTCAGACTCCCTGCAGGAGTCCACTGAGCAGGGCCTGAGAGATTCTCCGGAGTCTTTCCTTGCTCTCTGCAGGCCTCAAAGTACAGTTGTTTCAGTCTCTCCTTGATTTCGTAAGCCCTGTTGAGATACATCCGTAACCGCTCGGGGTCAAAATCCACATTGGTGACCGTACTGAAGAGAGCCTCAAGAACAAAAACATCGGCTTCGCGGTCCTTCACCCCGAGCTCTCTGACCCTTCTGGCAAACATAGCGATTCCCTGGGTTGCGTACACCAGAAGATCCTGCAAAGCAGCGGTCTCAGGGTCCTTTCCGCACACTCCAAAGTTGGTGCACCCTGTACCTCCGGCAGTCTGTTCACACTGGTAACAGAACACTCTCTCTGCCTCCCTCCTAAATTTTGGTATTATTATACCTAAATTCCTGTAAGGCGTCAAGAGGGAGAGCAGCTTCCTGGAACAATGTCACCACCTTACCCTGTGAAAGCAAAAAGAAGCATTGATGTCAAAACTCAGAGATTACCTCCGGACCCCTTTACTTCTCATCAGCAACAGGGTAAACTTACAGTGGTTGAGAATAGGAGGGTATAGAGGCAAAAGTCTTCCAGAGCGCGCCTGTAGCTCAACT
>APCU01000026.1 GCA_000347575.1 Candidatus Caldatribacterium saccharofermentans OP9-77CS
ACGAAGTTTCTCCCGGAGTTTTTCTCGAGTCCTGGTGAGTGAAGCGGAGACCGTTGGCCATACCACATCCACCCGGGGCGAGTTTTCGAGGTCTGCTTCCTCGTCCCTTCCAGAGTCCTGGGCCATGAGAGCGTCAAGAATTCTTTCCTCCACGATTTCCCGCACTTTCTCTTCCTGAGTTTTGATCCGTTCGTTTTTCACCATGCGAATGGCGAGCTCAGTGAGATCCCGGATGATGGACTCCACATCCCGGCCCACATATCCGACCTCGGTGAACTTCGTCGCCTCCACTTTCAAAAACGGTGCATTGGTGAGTTTCGCAATACGACGGGCGATTTCTGTTTTCCCAACCCCTGTCGGACCAATCATGATGATGTTCTTTGGGGTGATTTCCTCAGCGATTTCTGGGGGGAGCATCCGCCGCCGCATCCGGTTCCTGAGGGCGATAGCCACACACTTTTTGGCTTCACTTTGCCCCACGATGTATTTATCAAGTTCCCGCACGATTTCCTCTGGGGTGAGACTCTCCTCCATCACGTTCTTTCCTCCCCTAAGGTTTCCAGAAAAACATTGTCATTGGTGTAAATGCAGATTTCCGAGGCAATCTGGAGGGCAATACGGGCAATGTCCCGGGCTTCGAGATTGGTATGGCGCAGAAGCGCCTTTGCCGCTGCTAAGGCGTAGTTTCCTCCTGAGCCGATAGCGGCCACCGGCTCATCGGGTTCGACTACATCACCCCGACCAGAGATAAGGAAAATATGGGAGGTGTCCATAGCCAGAAGCAATGCGTCCAGCTGGCGTAACACCTTATCGGTCCGCCACATCTTTGCCAGTTCTATCGCTGCACGGGGAAGATTGCCACCGTACATGTTGAGCTTTTCCTCAAGGCGTTCAAGCAAGGTCAGACAGTCGGCCCCGCTCCCTGCAAAGCCCGCCAGTACTCTGTCCTGGTAGAGCCGCCGGATCTTCCTGGCTCCCCGCTTCAAGACGGCCTCGTTCATGGTCACCTGGCCATCACAGGCCATGGCGCCTTTTCCATCTTTCAGGACAGCAATAACAGTAGTTGCACGTATCACGTCTCTTTCTCCCTCGCTCTCCGGGCATGAGGATGAGCATTCTCGTATACCTTTTTCATTTTATCCCAGTCAAGGTGAGTGTACACCTGAGTCGTGGATAAACTCGAATGCCCCAGGGCCTCCTGGATGACACGCAGCTCTCCCCCACCAGCGAGGAAGTGGGTAGCGAAACTGTGCCGGAAGATGTGGGGGAAAACCCTCTTCCCCCAAATGCCGGCTCTACTCGCTGCATTCTCCACAATGTTCCTGATCCCCCGGGGCGTGAGGGGTTTTCCAGAGCGGTTCACAAAGAGGAATTCGGCCTTCGGGAAGGCGGTGCGCCACAGTTCAAGATACTTCTCCAGGGCCTTTCTTGTGGCTTCGTTGAAAGGAACAATTCGTTCTTTCCCCCCCTTTCCTCGCACCCGGATTGTGTTCTTCGTAAAGTCTATGTCTTCGAGCCGTATCCGAGAAGCTTCGCTCACCCGCACACCACTTGCGTAGAGGAGCTCAAGGAGCGCCCAATTCCGCACCCGGGAGAAATCCCTGGGGTGTTCGTCCCTTTCCCGTTCCAGAGTATCAAGGATCTTCGTGACCTCCTCCTGGGTCAGAAACTGGGGGAGTTTTTTCTCCACGCGGAGCTGCCCAAGCCCATCACAGGGGTTCTCCGAGAGGAAACCACGGCGACGCAGGAACCGGAAAAAGCTCCGAAGGACTGAAGCACGATGGCTCTGGGAAATCCGTTTCAACTTGCGGTGTACACGGAGATACACAAAGAAGTCATTCACATCCTGGGTGTCCACAAAACAAAGGTCTTTCCCCCGGGTCCGCAGGAATTCCACGAATTGACCAAGAACACGAAAATAGTTCTCCAGGGTGTGGGGAGAACACCGTCGCTCATTCTGGAGATAGTTCCAGTACGCTCTGAGGTACTCTCTCTCCTTCTCGCTGCACTGTGATTCGAAGCGGTACACCTTCCCAGTCCATCTCCTCTCGCAGGACCTTCTCGATAATATTCAGACACTGTTCTTCTTCATCCTTTTCCCGGATACCCTCCACCACTGCAAGGAAATGGGGTGGAGCTACACCCTGTTGAAGAAGCATCTCCAGGCTGGGTTTCCTCCTTCTGGGAAGCATAGAAAACTGTCGGCGAATTTTCTCTCGAACTCTCCCCCTGAGGACATCTTCTCGAACCGTCTGGTGGAAACGGGTGACCACACCGGCCATGAGGGGGAGGAGTGTTTCTCGAACCGAAGAGGCATCAAGGGCTGAGCCAGCGCGAAATGCTGCATAGTAGAGGGCAGGAAGGTCAACGCGAGCCCTTTCACAGAGCTCCATAAGGGACAGGTTGGGGTTTCTGACAAGGAGCGCGTCAACTTTGTTTACGAACACAATACAGCATTTGTGCAGTTGGGCAATTTCGCGAGCAATCCTCCGGTCCTGGCGGGTCACGCCCTGAAAGGGATCAAGAACAAGAAGACAGAGCTCGGCGTCGGCAAGGCGTTCCGTGGTCCGAAACGTTGCGTACAGCGTAACCCGATCCCGGATGTTTTTCCTCCTGGGGAGGCCAGCGGTATCCACAAGAAGGTAGTAGCCGTAAGATCCTCGCAACGGGGCTTCAACGGCATCCCTCGTGGTTCCAGGCACCGGACTCACGATAGCCCGCTCCTCCCCAAGGAGGCTGTTGAAAAGTGTTGACTTGCCCACATTGGGTTTCCCCACAATGGCCACAGGAATGCCTCCTGAAGGGGATATCGCAGAGGCTTTGGGATTCCTGAATTCCTTGAGTTCCTGGAAGATGGCCTCCTTGAGGCGGGCAATGCCATCTCCATGCTTTGCGGAAATCTGGAAAACCTTTCCTCCCGCGAGCTCGAGAATCTCAGGAGGAGGTGACTCATGGGTGAGGCCCTCGCGTTTGTTCACCACCACAAAGAATGGTCGCTGCTTCCTGCGAAGTGTGGCAATGACCTCGGCCTCTACCCTAGTCAGTGGTACCCGCCCGTCGACAAGAAAAAGGACAAGCTGGGCTTCGTCAACGAGCCGCCAGACACGCTCCTCCACCGCCTTTTGCAACCCTTCCTCTCCCAGGGATATCCCTCCGGTGTCCACCAGGCGTATTGCAAGACCTTTCACTGACACCACACGTTCAATCCAGTCCCGGGTGACACCCGGGGTGGGGTCCACGATGGCGACCCGTTCACCCACAAGGAGGTTGAAAAGGGTCGACTTGCCCACATTCGTCCTTCCGACAAGGACGCAGAGAGGAAGGTTATCCCTCATGGCCAAAGAACCCCAATGCTACAGTGACTGAAGATAGGTAACGACTTCCTGAACAACCCAGTCCGGAGTTGACGTGCCACTCGTGATGAAAAACGATGCCCTCTTTGGGAGCGAAAGCGATCGGAGCTCAGCGGCGTTCTCCACCCAGAACACCGGCACCCCTCGCCTTTCGGCGAGGACGAAGAGCGAACGGGTATTGGCACTGTGTTTTCCTCCAACAACAATAACCACATCCCCCGGATTTTGTTCCAGGTTTTGCTCAAGCTCCCTTTGGCGCTTTTCGGTTTCATCGCAGAGGGTATGGACTATCCGAACCCCCAAGAGGCCTTGCTCCCGAACCCAGTTCTCGAATTGCTGCAAAAGAACGCTGGGAAAGGTTGTCTGGGCCAGCACGGCAAAGGGGCCCTGGTGGTCCACAGCAAAGGCCTTCTGCCACTCTTCCGGGGTTGCAACGACCTGCGCTTGCTTTTTGAGGACGCTCAGAAGGGCCTGGACCTCAGGGTGCGAAGCCTTTCCAAAGACTACAAGGCGGTATCCTTCCTCCTCAAGCCGCCGGGCCAGAACCTGAACCCGTTTCACCTTCGGGCAGGTTGTGTCGACGATGGTCGCGTTCTTCCTCAGGAGTTCTTCCTGTACATCCTTCGGTATCCCGTGGGACCGGGTGACCACAACAGCTCCGGAGGGAATCTCCTCGGGATTCTCGACGATGCGGGCACCTCTGGCACGGAACATTTCCATAGCGTCGTGATTGTGCACGAGCTCCCCCAGAAAGTACACCGGGCCCCCAAGCTCAAAAGAGCGCTCCGCAAGCGCGAAAGCCTGCCGTACCCCCTTACAGAACCCGAAAGAGGCAGCCACACGAACCTCCATGGTTTTCCTCCGTCGCCATGATGTAGAGTTTCTCCACCACTTCCTCTACGGTGAGGTGTGAGGTATCAACAACCACCGCGTCTTGAGCCTGCTGCAGGGGAGCACAGGACCTCTGGGAATCGATGCTGTCTCTTTCCAGTACGTTTTTCAAAACCACCTTGTAATCCACTTTCTTCCCCCGCAAGGCGAGTTCCCGCCATCGCCTCCTGGCTCGAACCTCCGGGAGAGCGGTGAGGAAAACCTTGAGGTCCGCTTCAGGAAGGATAACCGTTCCAATGTCTCTTCCCTCAACTACCGAAGGTCGGGAGAGCGCAATACGCCGCTGCACCTCCCTGAGAAAGTTCCGCACTTCGGGTGCTTTTGCCACATAGGAGACGAGTGCGTCGACTTCAGGAGTCCGGATGTCCCGGGAAACATCTCGGCCGTTCAGGAAAATCCTGGTCTCGTCCCCGGGGCAAATGTCGATGCGTACGGACTGGAGGAAACGGGCAATTTCTCCCCTTTCCAGGTCCTCCTTTCCCAGACCGAGTTCGAGGAAGTGCAGCGTCACGGCCCGGTAGAAAGCCCCGGTATCGAGGTAGAGGTAACCAAGCCGCCAGGCAAGAAGCCGGGCAACCGTGCTTTTCCCCGCTCCGGCAGGGCCATCAATGGCGATGTGCTGTTTCACGGCCTTTAGCAAGCCTCCTCGACGGTGACGCTCTGGACGCCAAGCTTTCCAAGGTCTGTGAAAAAGGAAGGGTAGCTCACATCCACACAGTCGACGTCCTCAACCGCCACGCCTTCTTCGCCCAGAAGGCCGGCGACGATGAAGCTCATGGCAATCCGGTGGTCGCCAAAGCTCTGCACGGTTCCACCCCGAAAGGCGCATGGGCCATGGATGACGAGGCCGTCCTCTTTTTCCTCGACGTTCACCCCCAGGGACTGCAGGCCCCGAGCAATGGCGAAAAGGCGGTCACTTTCCTTTACCCGGAGTTCCTGAGCGCCGGAGATGACCGTTGTCCCCCTGGCTTTGGCCGCAATCACGGCAAGGATGGGGATTTCGTCAATCAAAAGGGGGATCTCCTCCGGCTCCACAGATGTGGCCACGAGCTCGGAGTACTCAACGAAAATATCCCCCCGGTCCTCTCCGAAAGTTTTTCGTCGCTCAAGTACACGGTACCTTCCACCCATCCGTTCAAGGCACCGGAGGAACCCTGTCCGTGTTGGATTTAGCCCTACATCCTGAATGAGGAGGGAACTCCCGGGAATGCAGAGCGCAAGGGCCATAAGGAAGGCGGCCGAAGAAATGTCCCCCGGAAGGTCAAAGGAAGAGGCAGAGATTCTCCTGGGGGGCTCAACGGTGATGACTCCATGGTCTTCGTGAAGCGGTACGCCCACATACCGGAGCATATTCTCGGTATGGTTCCGTGATGGAAGAGGCTCAACAATGGTGGACTTCCCCTCTCCCCACAGGGCAGCAAAAAGGAGTGCGGATTTCACCTGAGCACTGGGAACTTCGAGGACATGGTGGAAAGGCAGGACGCTGCCCTTCCCCCGTATGAAGAGAGGAGGGAAACGGTCTCCCCCTCTCCCCCCAATCTCCACCCCGGCTTTCCTGAGGGGTTCGATAACCCGTCGCATCGGTCGGCGGCGAAGGCTCTCATCCCCTGTGAGGACCGTTAACCCCCGGATTCCTGAAGCAATCCCTGCCATGAAACGGATTGTTGTTCCCGAATTCTCTGCGTTCAGGACATCCTCTGGTTCCCTGAGCGCAGACAACCCTCCGCTCCGGATGACCACCTTCCCCTCTTCGGGAAACGTGTGAACCTCAACCCCCAGAGCACGGATGCAGGAGAGCGTTGCAAGGCAGTCGCGACAGAAGGAGAACCCATTGATAGAAGTTTCTCCCTCGCTCAGGGCCCCAATGAATGCCGCTCGATGGCTCAGGGATTTATCCCGCGGACACAGGATTGTCCCCTGGAGGGTACCCCGGAAGGGTGATACCAGAGCGCGTCTCACGTCTTCCCTCCTCTCTGACAAAGGTCTTTCCGCAAGGACTGGGCCCCACGGAGGTAAACGTGACGAACCTCCTGTGGGCCTTTTGGAGTATGGGCGAGGACAAGCATTCGAATGCACTTCTGTAAAGCTCCCTCCACGTCCATTTCCTGGGCGCAGAGGATGGGGATATAGCGGAAACATTCCTGTTCCCTGATGACCTCCGCAGGGAAGACCGACCTGAGATCCGGTGTAGCAGTGATGAAGACCCCTGCGATGTCGTCGGGGGAAAGTTCGTTCTCTGCGAGGATCTGGGTGAAGAGCTCAAGGCTTGCCTGCTTGATCTCTTCCCGCTCATCCCGGTCAACCGTTATTGCCCCCCGGATTCCGCGTACGACCTTCACTCAGTATTCGAACCCCCTTCGCGCCTGAATCCCCCTCTCAAGAGGATGGCGAATGTTCCGTATCTCAGAAACGAGGTCGGCAACTTCAAGGAGTTCCTGGGGGACCTTTCTCCCTGTCAGGACGACCTCCACCCAGGGTTTTCGGGAAGCAAGAACCTCGGAGAACTCCTGAAAGGTGAGGAGCCCCCAGAAGAAAGCATAAGGGAATTCGTCGAGAATGACAAGGTTATGAGTGCCTTCAAGGAGGGCCATACGGGCCATGTACCAGCCACAGAGGAATTCCTGCCTTTCAAGAGGTCCAGGATTCCCATTCCGGATAAATGCCCCGGTTCCAAACTGGTAGTATTCCACTCCTGGGAGGAATTGAACCGCCGCAATCTCTCCCGAAAACCTCCCTTTGAAGAAAGCGAGAAAAAGGGTTTTCTTTCCGTGTCCAACAGCTCGCAAAAGCACCCCCAAAGACGCGGAGGTTTTGCCCTTCCCATCTCCAAAGAAGAGCTGCACAAGGCCTTTCTCTTCTTTCACGTCTGCCTCCGCTCTGCAAGATATGCCCTGAGTTTCTCCTCCTCATCCTTCCGGAGATACCGCCATTTCCCTGGAGGAAGCTCCGGGTCCAGAGTAAGAGGTCCCATGCCCACACGGATGAGCCGTATCACGGGAAAACCCAAGGCGTCAAAGAGGATCCGGACTTCGTGTTTTTTCCCCTCCGTCAGCACCACCTCAACGAGCGAGGTTTCTCCTTTTTTCTCAAGCACCTGGCCAGACACAATGCGGTAGCATTCCTCCCCCCGAGGAATCCCCGCCTTAAGCCTTTCGAGGTCTTCAGCTTGAACCTCTCCCTGAACATGGACAAGGTACCTCTTCTCCACGCCGAACCTGGGATGGGTGAAGACGTACGTGAGGAACCCGTCGTTTGTGAGGAGCAATAACCCCTCGCTGTCCCGGTCCAGGCGACCGACCGGGAACACGCGGTACGGGATATTCTGGAGGAGCTCGGCAATGGTCTTCCGTCCGTAAGGGTCTTTGAGGGTCGTGAGATACCCACGGGGTTTGTGGAGCTCAATGTACACATGGTGCTCCACCGGGCGCACCGGAACATTATCCACGAGAACAAGGTCGTTTTCTGAGACTCGCGTGGCCGGATTCGTCACCACGACTCCATTCACCGTCACTCTTCCCTCTGCAATAAGCTGGTCACATTTTCTCCGCGAGGCCACTCCGGCCCGGGCCAGGAATTTGTTGAGCCGTTCCATAGCCTTTCTCCCCAAGAAGACGCTTCAGCTTCTCGAGTTCTTCCTCTCCCTCAAGCCCAAAGGTCTGAAAGAACTTCTCTGTTACCCGGTAAAGAAACGGTCGACCAGGAGCGGAACTCCTTCCGCAGACGGTGACAAGGCCTGTTCTGAGAAGGGTTCGGAGAGCCTGGGTAGAGTCTACTCCTCTTCTAAGGTCAATGTCAACCTTTGTCACAGGCTGGTACAAGGACACAATGGCCAGAGTCTCAAGGGCGCTGCGGGAAAGCGTCCTTGAGAAGCTACGGCGGAGGCGTTCCCGAAGCAATGCCCCGTACTGAGGACGAACAATCATCTGCCACTTCTTCCCCACCCTTCGGATGGCCAATGCTCCCTCCCGGGCTTCATAGGATTGCTTGAGCTCCTGAAGGGCATGGAGGATTTCCTCTTCGTTCCTCCCTGTTACCCGTTCCATCTCCCCCAGACTCACGGGGTGGGGGGAAGAGAAAAGCAATCCCTCAAGGAGATTCTGCAGCATTTTCCGGTCCTGCCCATCCAAGGAGGATCTCTCCGTTTCTTCCCTGCCGCATGAACAGAACGTTTCGGAAGACCAGGTCAAGGAGCACAAGAAACGTGGCAATCGTCATTTTTTTGTCTTTGCAGTCGCTGAAGAAGTGCCCCATGGGAAGGAGGAGGTTTTCGCGACACTGGGAGAGAATCACCCTGCGCCTTTCTTCAAGAAGGTGTGCAAATTCAGTGTCGGGAAGTGGCAGACGTTCCTCTACCCCTTCCCCAAGGTACAGTCCGTAGAGTTCCAGAAGGTCCTGGAGGCTGAGGGCGCAGGGATCATGAGCCACCTCTGCACCGAGAGCTTTCCGGCGCTCTGGCGGAGCGCCTATGGTGTTCTCCTCCCTCCTCTGGAGGGCTTCTAGAGCCTCCACGAAGAGCTCGAAAAAGTCCTTTTCATGCTGCGCTTTGTGAGGTTCTTCATGTTCTCCTTCCCTGTCCCCAAGGGCCTTCGCCAGTTCCTCCTGGAGAAAGTTCAGGAGTTCTTCGAGAACGTCTGCTCGCTCAAGAAAAGAAGAACACTGGGCAAGACGATTCTCCCAGTACGCTCTATCGCGCGATTCCATAATGGATGCCCATGGCCCTTCGGGCCTCTTCCAGAGTCTCCCGGGCAAGGAGGCGGGCTCTCCTGCTTCCCTCAACGAGAATCTCTCGTACAAGTTCTTGTTTGCCCTCGTATTCTCCCCGGTGCGGAGCAATGGTTTCGAGGAACCGGATCAGGTGTTCTGCCAGTTCTTGCTTGCAGGTCACACATCCCAGGGTCCCACTCCGACAGTCTCTTTCAATTTCTTCCACCCTCGTGTTGCCGGTGGCTCTGTGGAAGGTGAAAACGTTACACCGCTCAGGATGCCCCGGGTCGTTCCTGCGGATTTTCTCAGGATCTGTGAACATTGCCAGGACCTTTCGGCGAACCTCCCCGGGAGGCTCGGAAAGCCCAATATGGTTTCCGAGGCTTTTGCTCATCTTCCTCCCATCGATTCCCAGGATGCGAGGGGAGTCAGTGAGCAGAGCCTGGGGTTCAGGGAAAACCGGAGCATACAAACTGTTAAACCGGCGGGCGATTTCCCGGGTAATTTCGATGTGGGGAACCTGGTCTTCCCCCACGGGGACCTTGCTCGCCTTGTAGATGAGGATATCAGAGGCCATGAGTACCGGGTACCCCAGGTGGCCGTACCCCACGGCCTCTTTAAGGCCCATATCCTGGAGCTGCTGTTTGAGGACCGGATTTCGCTCAAGCCACCCCACGGGGGTGATCATGGAAAACAGGAGGTGGAGCTCAGCGTGCTCTGGCACAAGGGACTGGACCATGAGGAGGCACTTCTGGGGGTCAATTCCCACGCTCAGCCAGTCCGTCACCATGTCGATCATGTGTGTCTCAAGATCCTTTGTGTTCTCAAAAGACGTCGTCAGGGCATGCCAGTCGGCCACCCCAAAAATGCACTCGTACTCATGTTGCAGGCGGACCCAGTTCCTCAGAACCCCAAAGTAGTGTCCGATGTGCATCTGTCCAGTTGGTCGCATACCGCTAAAAATGCGTTCTCTTCCGGTCATCGTTCATCCTCTCCAGAAAAGCCCGTACGAAATGTTCCCCCTCTTTGGGAGTTGTGACTTCTCCATCGAGCTGGGCAAGGAGAAGTTCATGGAGAATTCTACCATATATCGGTCCTTTCGGGATGCCCAGGGCCTCGAGAGCAAGACCATCGAGAATGGGTCTTGCGTTCCTCCATTCTCTGAGGTATTGTTCGATACGCTTGTGAACCATCCCCTCGTGTTCGGCAAGAAGGAGGAAAAGGAATTCAAGGGGTATGGCAGAGCACAGGAGGTAAACCCGGGAATTTTTGAGAGATTCCTGGGAGAGCTCCACTAAGGTTTGCTCTCGCTTTTCGTGGAAGGTCGCGATTTTTTGAACGCTCTTTTTTGACAGAGAGAGCCTGGCTTTGAGGTCCTCGAGGAACTGCAGGTCCATGGAACCAAAAAGGGGCGAAAGCTTCAGAAGGAAAGGATCACAGGAGGAGGTGTCATGGATGCGCAGAATGTCCAGGAGTTTCCTGTAAACGGTCTCGAATTCCTTCTTCCAGATACATCCGGGGAAGAGGGCGGGAAACATATCGAGCTGGTACATTCGGAAAAGGTAGCGAGGAAAATCGGGAAGTGCAAGGATAAGAGAGAGTTCCTCTTTGAGGCGGTCTGGCTTGATTTTCATGAGGAAGCTCTCCCGGACAGTCTGCTGCAAAAGACTCAGGGTGAAAGGTTCGATGGAAAAACCGTACTTCCCCTCAAAGCGAACGGCCCGGATGGCCCGGGCAGGGTCTTCCACAAAGCTTAAGGGATGGAGAACCCGGAGGACGCCCTTCTCAAGGTCCTTAAGGCCTCCGAAGAAATCAAAAAGTTCCCCCCAGTTGTCGGGATGGAGACTGATGGCCATAGCGTTGACGGTGAAATCTCGCCGGAAAAGGTCTCGCCGGAGGTTGGCGTATTCCACCTGGGGAGAGGCCCCGGGAAAGGCGTAGAACTCGTGACGTGCCGAAGCGAGGTCAATTCTCTTTCCATCCGGGAGGAAGAGGATGGCGGTTCCAAAGGGGGGATACGGAACGACCTTCCCTCTGAAGCGGTTGCCAAGAAGACGGGCGAAGGCGATGGCATCTCCCTCAACCACAAGGTCGAGGTCTTCATTGGGCACCCCAAGGATAATGTCCCGGACCACTCCCCCCACGAGGTAAACCTTAACACCGGCACGCTTCGCAGTTTCAGCCACCTGCTCAAGGAGTAGAAGATAATCCCGTCCAAAGTGCTGGTAGAGTTTTTCCGCTAAAGACACACGGGTCATGTGCTGGAGCACAAGATTCTCCTTCTGGTGCATGGCCCGCAGGACATCGCTTCGGGTAATGATGCCCAGGATTCTTCCGTCCTTCACCACCGGAACTCTCCCCACGTCCTTTTCCACCATCAGATTCCGTACCCGGACCAGGGATTCCTCAGGACCTACCGTGACGAGTTGGGAAGACATGAAGCTCCTCACGGGAGCCCAGCGCAGACCATGGTGCAAGGCCTTTTCCACATCTCTTCGGGCAATGAGCCCAACCAGTTTCCCCTCCCTGTCTACGACCGGAAGGCCAGAAAAACCAAAGCGCAAAAGGAGGGCGAAGGCCTCCTCAATGGTCGTCTCTGGAGAAACGGTTTTCACTGGATGCGACATCACCTCAAAGGCCCTGGTAAAAGAAACCGACCGATACAGGAGGTGACGGATTTCCTCCTGGACTTCTTCAGGGCTCCGGTTGCGGAAGGTAGCAGAGGCCGCACTCTGATGCCCTCCTCCACCGATTTTCCCGAGAATCTCATGGAGGTTGACTCCCTCAAGACGGCTTCGCGCAATGACATGGACTTTGTTCTCCATGGCAAAGATACCAAAGAAGACCTCTATGTCCTCCATTTCCATGAGCCGGTGCACAAGAAGCGATATGCCCTCAAGATACTGTGGAAAAGAGAGAACGCAGAAATGCACGGGAACACCATTGATGTCCTCTACAGTAAGGGCACGGACCATGGCCCTGAGGACCTCTTCCTGTTCCTTCGTGAGCACCACCCGTGTGAATCGGGGGATGTAGCTCACCATGCCCCCCTGGGAGAGCAGGAAGGACGCAGCCTGGAGGTCAAAAGCGGTCGTGGTGGGAAAGGTGAAGGATCCGGTATCCTCGTAGATGCCAAGAAGGAGCAAGGTGGCCTCAAGGGGAGAAAGGGGTAAGGATGCTTCCCTGATTTTTTCTACCAGGATAGTGGTGCAGGCACCGCAGTTTCTGAGGAGTGTACGTGGGGGGATATCCTTTTCCTCCACCGGGTGGTGGTCAAAGATGAAGTAGTCAACCCGGTTTTCCCGAATGAGGTGGCCTGCTTTGCTCAGCCGTTCAAGATATACCGTATCGACGACGTAGATGGTCTCCACGGCGTTCCAGTCCACATCTCTTTCAGTGAGGAAAGGGAAGAACGTGCCGTGGAGGGAGAGGAAGTGCCGGACGTTGGGGTTAACCGTCCCCCAGAGGACAATATGGGTTCCGGGGAAAACCTTGGTCACGGCAAACATGGAGGCAAAGGCATCGAAATCCGTTCCTTCATGACTCACAACGATTTTCATGGAGAATCTCCGTCACAATGTGATGGAGGAATGTTCTGAGGAGAGGCTTCTGGGTTTCTGCAAGAGATAGAACTTCCTCATGGGAGAGGGGAAACGGCGAGAGTCCCGTTCCCCAGTTGGTTACAAGGGAAAGAGCCAAAACCTTCATACCAAGGCCCCTCGCCCACTTCGATTCTTTCACCGTTGACATCCCCACGGCATGTCCTCCCAGGAATCCAAGCATCTGGATTTCTGCCTTCGTCTCAAAAGAAGGCCCAAGAACCCCAACATACACGCCCTCAAGGGCAGAAAGTCCGCAGGCCCAGGCTCCCCGCAGGGCCAGATACCGGAGCTTTTCGTCGAAGACGGCCCGGGGGAAACAATCGGGGACGAAGGTCCAGTCTATCTGGTCGGACAAAACCAGGATGCTCCCCGGACGAAGAAAGGGAGAGAGGCTCCCTGAGGCATTGGTGAGAATAACAATCTGCACACCGAGAAAATGCGCAAAAGTGACGGGGAGAAGCACTTCAGGAAGTCCGTATCCTTCGTAGAGGTGAAGGCGTCCCTCAACCACAAGAAGGTGGCCCTGGGGAAGGCGCACAAGGCGAAGAATTCCTTGGTGTCCCGGAACTCCTGGGCAAAGCGAAGGGTGGAGCCTTGCGAGGGTGAATTCCTCAACGGTTTCTCCTTCAACGCATCCGCCCCATCCCGATCCCGCCACGAGGGCACACAGGGGGCGCAGGGGAGAAACACTTGCCACACTCCGGAGGTGCTCAAGAACGTCATCGCGATACAAGGTACGGAGCAAAGCTCTCTCCTGGTCCATACCACCTCACCTCGAAGAGCTCGGCAACGGTAGCTGCCACGTCGGCAAAAGTCTTGCGGATTCCCAGACACCCTCCTCGGGGTGTTCGTGGGGAGAAGGCAAGAAGAAGGGCGTATTCCCGGGAATGGTCTGTACTCGGGGTGGTTGGATCACATCCATGGTCGCTGGTGATGATGAGGATATCGTCTTTCCCCAAAGAAGAGAGAAAACCTTCAAGCTCTCTATCCCACGACTCTAAGGCCTGGGCAAACCCATGGGGGTTGTTACGGTGGCCGTACAGGGTGTCAAAGTCGTTAAAGTTTGCCCATACAAGGGCGACGTCGCCTCTTGGCACCATCTTCTGAAGGGTGGCAAAGGTTTCCTCGTTGTTCTTGGTGGGGAAGCTCTCTGTAATTCCTCGTCCGGCAAAGATGTCCCGGATTTTCCCTATCCCCACAACCTTTTTCCCTTCCTGAGAAAGCACGTCGAGAATGGTTTCACAGGGCGGAGGAAGGGAGAAGTCACGGCGATGAGGAGTCCGGTAGAATGCTCCCGGCTCCCCTGAAAAAGGCCGGGCAATGACCCGGGCAACAGCGTGCTCTCCCGTCATAATGGCTCGAACCCTTTCACACATCGCGTAGAGTTCAGAAAGGGGAACAACCTCCTCATGGGCTGCAATCTGGAGCACGCTGTCTGCTGAGGTGTACACGATGGGGAATCCGGTACGGAGGTGTTCTTCCCCGAGTTCTTCAATAATGGCTGTTCCCGAGGCCGGCTTGTTCCCGAGAACCGGCCGACCGATGGCCTCTTCGATTTTCTCCACGACGTCCTGAGGAAATCCCTGAGGGTACACGGGAAAAGGACGTTCCAGAATAACCCCGGCGATTTCCCAGTGTCCGCTTGTGGTGTCCTTTCCTGGTGATTGCTCAAGCATCTTCCCGTACCACGAAAGAGGATCGCCGGGACGATCAAGGTGCGGAATGTCCTCGAAAAGGCCCAGCCCCAGGCGTTCGAGGTTTGGGAGATGCAGTCCACCCACGGCCAGGGCGGTATTCCTCAAAGTATGACTCCCTTCATCCCCATAGAGATGGGCATCGGGGAGGGCGCCAACACCAACACCGTCAAGGAGCGTGATGAACACTCTCATGGCTTCTCACTGAGCCAGTACTGAAGACCAATAAGGGTCTTGGCGTCCTTGATGACACCCTCGGCGAGCATGGTTTGCGCCTCTTCTTTAGAGACCTCAAGGTAGTAAATGACCTCGTCAGCGTCTCCCTCACGAATGTCTCCCTCAAGGGGACAGGCATTCTGAGCCCGGAAGAAATGGATGATTTCGCTGCTGTATCCTGGGGCAAGGCACACAGAGAAAAGGTAAGACCACTCCGGAGAGGAGAAACCCGTTTCTTCCTCGAGTTCCCGCTGGGCGCAGAGCAGCGGATCTTCTCCCTCTTCGAGGGTCCCTGCCGGGATCTCCCAGAGCCATTCCCCGATAGGGGCACGGAATTGCCTGACAAGGAGTATCCGTCCCCTGGGGGTGGTGGCGATGACGGTCACGGCACCGCGGTGACGGACGAAAATTCGTTCCATACCACCACGGTATGTTTTGCGAACAACCTCGAACACCCTTGTCCTCAGGAGTATCTCTTCCTTCTCCGTTTCGGGTTCAGGCAACTCAGTAGCCTTTCCATCATACGGGAAGAACATGGCCTCTCTCCCCCAAAGGAGCAATCCAGACGTGGGTGACAGTGATACCCTTCTCTCTGAGCCCGGCCACGATCTCCTGAGGAGTTAGCGTGTTGACCCTCACCACGACATACCGGTATTCGGGTTTGCCCTCCTCGTAGAAGGTAGCAAGACTCAGAATGTTAATACCGTGTTCTTTAATTACTCCAGTGACTTCATGCAACACTCCCGGCTTTTGTGGGAGTTCCAGGGTGATCCGTGCTCCTCCCTCCTTGAGTCCCAGGGTTTCCACAAAGACCTCAAAGATGTCCGACTCGGTGATGATACCCACCACGCTCCCCTCCTCCACAACCGGCAAACCCCCAATCTGGTGCTTCTGCATGATGAGTGCTGCCTCTTCAATGGGGACATCGGGTGGAACAGTAATGACATTACGGGTCATAATCTCGGCCACGGTCATTTTGCTCAGAAGGTACGTCAACTCAAAACGACTCAGCGTGGTCGCCTTTGAGGGGGAGGCCTCAAGGAGGTCATTGTACGTCACGATGCCCACGAGTTCTCCCTGATCCACCACGGGAAGCCTCCGTATCCGGCTTTCCCGCATGATTTTCTGCGCTTCAAGGATGGTGACCGAACTCGGGATGGTAACGACATCCCTGCTCATACGATCTCTCACCAGCATGGTTCAGCCCCCTTCTCAACGAACTCCCACCCCACCTCGAGAGCCTTCAGATTCAGGGTGTAGAGTTTCTCTCGTTTTCCCCGCAGGCACTCCGCGAGTGCCCTTTCGGCGCTTTCCCTCTGGACGATCGGGCACCGGGCAAGGAGGGCTCCAAGGATGATGGTGTTCGTGACCTCTGCTCCATCAAGGTAGAGCTTGGCCAGGTCGTTCGCCGGAACAGGGAGGACTTCAAGGTCTTCTCGCTCGCATTTTGCCCGGACAAGAGAGGCATTCACAAGAAGAAGTCCCCCGGATTGCACGGCGGGGGCGAAGCGGAAAAAGGAGGGCTCGTTCATAACGATGCAGACACCGGGTCGGTCAGAAATGGTGGCACCGATTTCTTCGTCAGAGATGATCACCGTGCAATTCGCCGTTCCTCCTCGCATTTCTGGTCCATATGATGGGTACCAGCTGACCTCATGCCCTTCAAGCATCCCCGCAACAGCGAGAACCCTTCCCAGAAAGAGGATACCCTGACCCCCAAAACCGGCAATGAGGATTTCATGGTGCTTCACGGGAGTTGCACTCCTTCACTTTGAGCTCCCCGAGGGGGAAGTAAGGAATCATTTTCTCCTCAAGCCAGTCCACCGCTTCCTTTGGGCTCATGCCCCAGTTTGTGGGGCAGGGAGAGAGGATTTCAACCAGAGAGAATCCTCTTCCCTCCATCTGGGTGAGGAAGGCCTTGCGGATACACTCCTTGGCCTGACGAATGAACTGAGGGCGGGTGAGGGCCACCCGGGCAATGTAGGCACTCCCCTCAAGGACGCTCAGGCATTCCCCAAGGCGAAAAGGAAAACCGTGAACCTGAGGATCTCGCCCCAGAGGGGTGGTTTTCGTCTTCTGCCCTAAAAGGGTAGTGGGAGCCATCTGTCCTCCAGTCATGCCGAACACCGCATTGTTGACGAAAAAGGAAGTGATGAGTTCGCCTCGGTTCGCAACGTGGATGATTTCAGCAGTTCCGATAGCCGCGATATCCCCATCACCCTGGTAGGAGAAGACAATCCGGTCTGGAAGGGACCTCTTGATTCCTGTGGCGATGGCCGGGGCTCTTCCATGGGCTCCCACAACAAAGTCAACGTCGATGAATTCGTAGATGTACACCGAGCACCCGATGGGTCCCACCCCGATGGTCCGATCGGCAATGCCCAGCTCCTCGATGACCTCGGCAATGAGCCGCTGTGCCAGGCCGTGGTGGCACCCGGGACAGTAGGTGAACGGTTTTTCAAGGAGCGTCTTTGGCCGCTCAAAGACTACCTTCATACCCGTATCTCCTCCCTGAGGAGGCCGTGGACGTGCTCCAGAATTTCGGAAACGGTGGGGATAACACCCCCCGTGTGTCCGAGGAAGAACACCGGCACCTTTCCCCGCACTGCCAGCTCCACATCCTCAAGCATCTGACCAAGGTTCATCTCCACAACGAGAATGGCTTTCACTCCTTTAGCCTTTTCGAAAAGTGCAGCCTTTGGGAAGGGAAAGAGCGTTATCGGTCGGAAAAGGGCAAGCTTCAATCCCTCTTTTTTTCCTTCCCGGACAACGCTCTTCAAAATTCGTCCCACAGTTCCGAATCCCACAAGGAGAATTTCTGGTTCGGGATCCCCAAAGGTGTCGTAGTCGGTTTCCTGCTCTTCGAGGAGACGGTATTTTCGCTGGAGTTTCAGGTTCAATTCCTCAAGCCCCTTTGGGTCAAGGTCAAAACAGACGATCCATTTTCGGGGACCGCTGCCCTTTCCCCGGATCGTCCAGTCTTTAGGGGGAAGGGGAGGAAATTCCGGTTCCCTGAAAGCCACCGGTTCCATCATCTGTCCAAGCATCCCGTCCCCCAGAATTTCCACCGGATTCCGGTACTTGTCGGCAAGGTAGAAAGCCCGATAAGTAAGGTCAACGAGCTCCTGGACGGTGGAAGGGGCAAGAACAATGAGCCGGTAATCCCCGTTTCCTCCGCCCTTCACTGCCTGGAAGTAGTCGCCTTGTGCAGGCTGAATATTTCCAACCCCTGGCCCTCCTCGACTCATGTTCACTACAACGCAGGGGAGCTCGGCCGCGGCAAGGCAGGAGAGCCCCTCCTGCATGAGGCTCACCCCAGGGCCAGAAGAAGAAGTCATGACCCGGGCACCCGTTGCGGCTGCTCCATACACCATGTGGATGGCGGCAACTTCACTCTCGGCCTGGAGGAATACTCCCCCTACCTGGGGAAGACGGAAGGAAAGGTACTCGCTGATTTCGTTCTGCGGGGTAATGGGGTAACCGAAATACAGGCGGCACCCTGCCCGAACCGCCGCTTCCGCTACGGCCTCATTCCCCCGCATGAGGATTTTCTCCATAGGCATCACTCCCGGTACACTGCGATGGCCACATCAGGACAGACCTGAGCACAGAAACCACAACCAGCACACTGCTCGTCATCCGTCACCATGACGGGATAGTATCCTCGGGAATTGAAGTCCCGGGAGATCACAAGAATCCCCCGTGGGCAGGCATAGGTGCAGAGTGCGCAACCCTTACAGAATTCCCGGTTGATCACGACCCGTGCTCTGGGCATCTCTCGTCCTCCTCTCCCCACGGAAGCACCATAAATCGCGAAATGGCAAAAACCGCACTTTCTCCCCAGTCAACAAGGGGATAGTAACTTTTATTCCGTTCCCAAAGGCTGGCAAAGAGTATCGGGAGATTCAGGGCTTTTTCCAGGGTCCGGGTCTTCTTCCATCCCTTTTCAAGAAGTAAAGGGTCCGTCTCGTGCATGAGGTGGGTGTTGGCCACAAGGGAGGCAAAGGGGACTCCATGGTGTTTCCTCAGAGTGTGGACAAAGTCCATGTAGCTCTCCACTTCCCCAAAAAAGGGTCGAGCGAAATTCACCACAAGTGCAACGTGGATTTTCCGCCTTTCCCAGAAAGGCTTCAGGCTCCTGAACACCCGTAATCCCCTCTCATCCCTCCCGAGGTCCACCACCAGGCGAAACTCTCCTCCCGCACGGTTGAAAAGTTCAAGCACATCCTGTCCAAAGGTTGGTGCTTCAGTGTATCGCTCTCTTCCTCTCTGCAGGATAAGGGGTTTCTCAAGGGCGAAACGCCCGCTCCGGAGGGTAAAATCTCCCTTCGAGAAGTCAAGGTCCACTAGTGCGCAGGAGAACCCCCGAATGACAAGCAGAGTGGCAAAATTGGCGGCCACTTCGCTTTTGCCGGTTCCTCCCGGTCCAGAGAAAACAAAGATTTCCCCACTGGTCATGACTTCTTCGAGGAAACTACTGGATTTCAAAACCTCCACTTCGTGCTCTCCTTATGAGGGCTTCCGCGTACTCTAAGGTTACAGCCTGCTTCTTTTCGTCTCCCATCATGCGGGCAATTTCCTGAAGACGTTCTTCCCAGGAGGAAAGAGGAACTACCTCAACCCAGGCCTTCTCTCCGGTGGAGAATTTCTCCACCTTCAGGTGGTGGTCAGCAAAGCTGGCAATCTGAGGCAAGTGGGTAATGCAGATGACCTGGTGTTGCCGGGCGAGCTTCTTGAGTTTATCTCCTACTCCAAAAGCGGTCACACCTCCTACCCCCTGGTCGATCTCATCAAAGACAAGAACCGGTGTACCAGAAAGGGCAGAGGCCACGCTCTTCAAGGCAAGAACGATCCGGGAGATTTCTCCCCCGGAGGCAGTTTCCTCAACAGGGAGGAGAGGCATTCCGGGATTCAGGGAGATAAGGAGACGGGCTTCGTCAATTCCCTCAGGACCAGGCTCCCGTCTTTTCCCCAGGGCAAGATCGAGATTTGCCCCCTGGAGGGCAAGAGTGGCCAGTTCCTCTTTCACCCTCTCCCTGAGGACTTCAAAGGCCCTCCAGCGTTCGGCAGAGAGCTCCCCTCCAAGAAAGAGCAGTTCCCGTGATAGCTCCGCGATACGTTCCCGAAGAACGTCCTTTTGGGCAATTTCTTTCTCAAGAATGCTCTTCCGCTC
>APCU01000027.1 GCA_000347575.1 Candidatus Caldatribacterium saccharofermentans OP9-77CS
AGGAGGATACCCTATGGCCAAGCAGAAGTTCGAAAGGAAAAAGCCCCATATTAACGTTGGAACCATTGGACACGTGGACCACGGGAAGACCACCCTCACCGCTGCCATCACCCTGGTCCTCTCCAAGTACGGCCTTGCCAAGTACACCCCCTTTGAGCAGATCGATAAAGCCCCCGAAGAGCGGGAGCGGGGGATCACCATTGCCATTGCCCATGTGGAGTACGAGACGGAGAAGCGCCACTACGCCCACATCGATTGTCCAGGGCATGCCGACTACGTGAAGAACATGATTACCGGTGCAGCCCAGATGGATGGGGCAGTCCTCGTGGTCTCGGCTGCTGATGGCCCCATGCCCCAGACCCGGGAACACATTCTCCTCTCCCGTCAGGTTGGTGTCCCCTACATCATCGTCTTCCTCAATAAAGTCGACATGGTTGATGACCCGGAACTCTTGGAGCTCGTGGAGATGGAAGTCCGGGACCTCCTCAACCGCTACGAGTTCCCCGGAGACGAGGTGCCCGTCATCACCGGCAGTGCCCTGAAAGCACTGGAGTGCGGCTGCGGGAAGCGGGAGTGCCAGTGGTGTGGAGGGATCTGGAACCTCCTCGACGCCATGGACACCTACTTCCCCCTCCCGGTTCGGGAACTCGACAAACCCTTCCTCATGCCCATTGAGGACGTCTTCTCCATCACTGGGAGAGGCACCGTGGTCACCGGGAGAGTGGAGCGGGGAACTCTGAAGCTCGGGGATCCTGTGGAGATTGTGGGGCTCTCCCATGAGATCAAGAAGACCGTGGTCACAGGCATTGAGATGTTCCGTAAGGTCCTCGATGAGGCCCAGGCTGGAGACAACATTGGTGTCCTTTTGCGGGGCATTGAGAAGAAAGAGGTAGAACGGGGTCAGGTCTTGGCAGCCCCCGGAACCATCACCCCCCACACCCACTTCAAGGCCGAGGTCTACGTCCTCACCAAAGAAGAGGGTGGCCGGCACACCCCCTTCTTCAGTGGCTACCGTCCCCAGTTCTACTTCCGAACTACTGACGTCACCGGAGAGATCAAGCTCCCTCAGGGGGTGGAGATGGTCATGCCCGGGGACAACGCCAACATCGAGGTGAAGCTCATTTATCCTGTAGCCATGGAGAAGGGCTTGCGCTTTGCCATCCGTGAGGGAGGAAGAACGGTTGGTGCCGGAGTGGTTACGGAGATCATTGAGTAGGCCCTGGGGAGGCGTGCGACGTGGCTCAGAAAATACGGATTAAACTCAAGGCGTATGACCACAAACTCTTGGATCAGTCAGCGATAAAAATTGTTCAGGCGGTGGAGCGGACCGGAGCCGCTGTGGCCGGTCCTGTTCCGTTGCCTACGGAGATTACAAAGTACACTGTGCTTCGCTCTCCTCACATTGACAAAAAGTCCCGGGAACAGTTTGAGATGCGGATTCACAAAAGACTCATCGATATCATCGACCCCAACCCCAAAACGGTGGATGCCCTTATGCACCTTGATCTGCCTGCAGGTGTTGACATAGAAATCAAGCTTTAAAGGGTATTCCGGAGGAGAAAGGATATGAAGGCTATAGTTGAATACGGTCTTATTGGGGAGAAAATCGGCATGACCAGGATTTTCACCCCCGATGGTCTTGTCGTCCCCGTAACAGTTCTCCAGTGTGGTCCGTGTTATGTGGTCCAGAAAAAGGACATGGACCGGGACGGGTACAAAGCGTTGCAGCTTGGGTATAAGGAAGTAAAGGAGAAAAAGCTCAACAAGCCCCTTCTGGGCCATTTCAGGAGAGCCCAGGTTCCACCCCTTCGTTTCCTGGCGGAGTTCCACTTTAAGGACCACGAGAAGTACGAGGTCGGGCAGGTTCTGAAGGTTGATGGTTTCAGGGTTGGAGACAGAGTGGACGTTCGGGGAGTTTCGAAAGGCAAGGGCTTTCAGGGAGTTGTCCGGAGGTTTGGATACGGTGGTGGTCCGGCATCCCACGGTTCTATGTTCTACCGGGAACCCGGGTCCATTGGTGCAACAGACCCTGAAAAGGTTTTCAAGGGCAAAGGTCTTCCGGGACGAATGGGAAACGAGACGGTGACGGTACGGAACCTTGAGGTTGTCGGGGTGTACCCCGAAAGAAACCTCTTGCTTGTTCGTGGTGCTGTCCCGGGACCGGCAGGAGGCAGAGTTTTGGTGTTCAAGCGAGCATCGTAGGGGGCGGAAGATATATGGAACTCGCGGTAAAAAACCAGACAGGGCAGGTTGTGGAAACGGTATCTGTGGACGACGAGTGGCTGGAGGGTGTGGAGGAGAACCCCCACCTGCTCTATCTTGCAGTTCGGGCCTTTCTCGACAACCAGAGGCTGGGAACGGCCAAGACCAAAACCCGTGGAGAGGTTCGGGGAGGTGGACGGAAGCCCTGGCCTCAAAAGGGTACTGGAAGAGCAAGGCACGGGAGCATCCGGTCACCAATCTGGCGTCATGGTGGGGTTGTTTTTGGTCCAAGGCCTCGTTCGTACTACCATGTGCTTTCCAAAAAAGAACGGCGCAAGGCTTTGTTCCTGGCGCTGCGGGAGAAAATTCGCTCATCTTCGTTGATCCTCGTTGAGAAAATTGCCTTTTCCCTTCCCAAGACCAAAGAGGGTGTTCGTTTCCTTGAGGCCTTGCAAACTCGTGGAAAAGTGCTTATCATTCTCCAGTCGGCAGATGCCAGCGTGTCGCGGGTGTTTTCCAATATCCCCGACGTGACCGTAAAACCGGTGCACGAGATCACGGCGTACTTCATCCTGAACGCTGATTGGGTGATCATGGAGAAAGAGGCTTTTCTCTCCCTCCTGGAGGTGTGGGGATATGGAGGATAGGCGGAGTATCATCATCCATCCCATTGTGACGGAAAAGTCGGTCCGGCTTCAGAAGGAGAACAAGTACGTTTTCCGGGTGGACCCAAGAGCGACCAAGCCCGAGATTAAAAAGGCCGTGGAGGAGATGTTCGGTGTTACGGTGCTTAAGGTGAACACTATTAATGTGAAGGGCAAGAGGAAACGCCTGGGGAGATTCGAGGGCCGGACATCTTCCTGGAAAAAGGCTATCGTTTTCGTCAAGCCCGGTGAACGCATTAAGGCCTTTGACATCACCTGATAGAGGGAGAGAGGTTGAGACACCATGGCGATCAAAGAATACAAACCGGTGACCCCGAGTCGTCGTCACATGACGGGGTACACTTTTGAGGAAATCACCAAGAAGGAACCCGAACGGTCCCTCCTTGAACCTCTCAAGAGCAAAGCGGGAAGGGACAACCAGGGGCGCATTGCGGTCCGCCACCGGGGCGGGGGACACAAGAGGAAGTACCGGATTATTGATTTCAAACGGGATAAGTGGGGTATCCCTGCAGTGGTGGAGAGCATTGAGTATGACCCCAACCGCTCGGCCCGCATTGCACTCCTGAAATACGCCGATGGAGAGAAGAGGTACATCATCGCACCCTTGGGGGTTTCGGTGGGGGATGTGCTCATGAGTGGTCCCGATGCCGATATTCGCCCGGGGAACGCCCTGCCGCTCCGGAACATTCCGGTGGGGACGCTGATTCACAATATCGAACTTCGCAAAGGCAAGGGAGGGCAACTCGTTCGTTCTGCTGGGAGTTACGCCCAGCTCCTTGCCAAAGAGGGAAATTACGCCCATGTTCGTTTGCCATCAGGAGAAATCCGTCTCATTCACCTTGACTGTATGGCTACCATCGGACAGGTTGGTAATGTGGACCATGAGAACATCACCATCGGAAAGGCGGGGCGGAGCCGGTGGCTTGGTATCCGACCCACTGTTCGTGGAGTAGCCATGAACCCCATCGACCATCCCCATGGTGGTGGTGAGGGGCGGGCACATGGTGGCCGGCACCCTGTGAGCCCGTGGGGTCTGCTCACGAAAGGCTACAAGACCCGGCGGAACAAGCAAACCGACAAGTGGATTATCAAGAGGAGAAAGTAGTGGAGGGAGGCTGTGTCCTTTGGGCAGGTCATCGAAGAAGGGTCCATATGTCGACCCAAAACTCCGGAAAAAGATCGAGGAACTGAATAAGCGGGGCGAGAAGAGAGTCATCAAAACCTGGGCTCGGGCATGTGTCATTATCCCGGAAATGGTCGGGCACACCATCGCGGTGTACAACGGGAGGAGGCACATCCCCGTTTACATCACCGAACAGATGGTTGGGCACCGTCTGGGAGAGTTTGCCCCAACCCGAACCTTTAAGGGCCATGGTGCTCCCACAGAGCGCTCAACGGCGCTGAAGTAAGGGGTGAAAGCCGATGGAAGCAAGAGCAACGGCAAAATATGTTCGTATTTCTCCCCGAAAGGCCAGGCAGGTTGTGAACCTCATCAGGGGGAAAAAGGCTCAGGAGGCCCTGGTCCTTTTGCGGTTTATTCCCAAGAAGGCCGCTCGTCTGGTATACAAGGTTCTACAGTCGGCCATTGCCAATGCAGAGAACAACTGGAACATGGACGTTGACAAGCTTATCGTTTCCCGAGCCTATGTCGACCAGGGTCCTACCTGGAAAAGGGTTCACCCCCGGGCCTTTGGACGGGCCTATTTGATTCGGAAGCGAACCTCTCACATCACCATTGTGGTCTCTGAAGCGGAGGAGGGAAAGTAATTGGGCCAAAAAGTCAATCCTATTGGACTCCGTTTGGGTATTGTGACCACCTGGCAGTCGCGATGGTATGCAGAAAAGGAGAAGTACACTAATTACCTTCTTGAGGACCTGAAGATTCGCCGCTATGTTAAAGAGCGGTTCTACCGCTCTGGTATTTCCAAGGTCGAAATAGAGCGTCTGGCAAATCAAATCAAGGTCATTATCAAAACTGCACGACCGGGAATCGTCATCGGACGCAAGGGGAGCGAAGTGGAGAAGCTCCGCCAGGAGCTCCAGAACCTCACGGGGAATCAGAACATTCAGATTTCGGTAGAAGAGGTGCCCGTTCCTGAAATTGACGCCCAGCTTGTGGCGGAGAACATCGCCGCTCAGATTGAGCGCCGGGTGTCGTACCGGCGAGCGATGAAGCAGGCCATTGCCCGGGCGCTGAAAATGGGTGCCAAGGGCATCAAGATTGCCTGTTCGGGACGGCTTGGGGGGGCAGAAATCGCTCGTGAGGAATGGTACCGTGAGGGACGTTTACCCCTCCAGACGCTTCGTGCTGACATCGACTATGGTTTTGCCGAAGCGCTCACCACATACGGCAAAATCGGCGTGAAAGTCTGGATCTTTAAGGGTGAGGTTATCTCTCCAGGGGAGGTCCTCGAAGAGGGAGTTGCTTCCCTTCCTCAGGAAGAACGTTACGAGGAGGAGCTTGAAGACTATGTTGATGCCCAAGAGAGTTAAGTACCGGAAGCAACAGCGCGGAAGACTCAAGGGGACTGCCTTTCGGGGCAATGAGGTGGACTTTGGCGATTACGGTCTCCAGGCTCTGGAGCCGGCGTGGATCACCAACCCTCAGATTGAGGCAGCCCGGGTGGCCATTTCCCGGCATATCAAGAAAGGTCGTATCTGGATTCGCATTTTCCCTGACAAGCCCTATACCAAAAAACCCGCCGAATCCCGAATGGGGAAAGGAAAGGGCCCGGTTGAAGGATGGGTGGCTGTGGTCCGTCCTGGACGAGTGCTCTTTGAGGTGGGAGGCGTGGACAGAGAAACGGCTTACGAGGCGCTTCGTATCGCCTCTCACAAGCTTCCCATAAAGACAAGGATTATTGAGAGACGGGTTGAGTAGAGGTGATGGTGGTGAAGGCTTCAGAGCTCAGGAATTTCACTAATGAAGAACTCAATCAGAAGCTCAAGGATTTGCGCATGGAGCTCTTCAATCTGAGGTTTCAGGCCATTACAGGACAGCTGGCGAATCCCAAGAGGATCCAGGCCGTGAAGCGGGACATTGCTCGTATTAAAACCATCCTTCGGGAACGGGAGCTTGCAGCAAAGCGGCAGGAGGGCCATTGACATGGGTATGCGGAAGCGGTTTGTTGGCGAGGTTGTCAGTGATGCTATGGACAAAACCGTGGTAGTACGGGTGGAGCGCATCACTGAACATCCACTGTACAAGAAGAAGATTCGGAAAAGCGTGAAGTTCAAGGCCCACGATGAGCACAATATGTGTTCGGTGGGTGATAAGGTTCTTATCGAGGAGACTCGACCATTGAGTAAAACCAAGCGGTGGAGAGTGGTCGCTTTGCTTGAGAAAGCAAGAGTCAGGGGAGGAGAGGAAGTTGATTCAGCCGAGAACCATGCTTGAGGTTGCAGATAACACTGGGGCAAAGCGGATCATGTGCATTCGGGTCCTTGGTGGGTCCAACCGACGCTATGCCAGCATTGGTGATGTCATCATTGCTTCGGTGAAAGAGGCTGAACCACACTCCAATGTGAAAAAGGGTGATGTTGTTCGTGCCGTTGTGGTTCGAACAAGGAAAGCAGTGCGCCGGCCCGATGGCACATATGTTCGCTTTGACGACAATGCGGCCGTTCTCGTTACCAACCAGGATGTCCCGCGAGGGACCCGGGTATTCGGGCCAGTAGGACGTGAATTACGTGAGAAAAACTTCATGCGGATTGTCTCCTTGGCTCCGGAAGTGGTGTAAGGAGTGATGGTTATGGAACTCAAGACGAAGAGGGTGAAGGTTCCCATCAAGAAAGGGGACCTCGTGGAGGTTATCCACGGGAAGGACAGGGGAAAGCGGGGGAAGGTTCTGAGCGTTTTCCCCCAGGAAGGAAAAGTCATTGTTGAAGGAGTCAACATGGTAAAGAAGCACACCCGTCCAACCCAGGATAACCCCCAGGGAGGTATCATTGAACGGGAGAACCCCGTGAGGATTTCCAATGTCCGCCTGGTATGCAGCCGCTGTGGGCAGAAAACCCGGATTAAGCGGGTGAAACTCCCCGATTCCCGTTTCCGGGTGAGGGTCTGCAAGAAATGCGGTGAAATCATCGACAAGGTCTGAAACAGGGGGGCTTAAGCGGTGTCCATTACGAAGGAAAAGTACTACAAAGAGGTTGTTCCCAAGCTCCTGAAGGAGTTCGGCTATAAAAACATCATGCAGGTTCCCAGGCTTGAGAAAATCGTCATCAACATGGGTGTGGGGGATGCTACGCAGAACCCTCACTACCTTGATCTTGCGGTGGAAGAACTTGCGCTCATCACAGGACAGAAGCCCTTGGTGACCCGCGCAAAGAAATCGATTTCCAATTTCAAGCTCCGCAAGGGTATGCCCATCGGATGCAAGGTAACGCTTCGGAAAGATCGCATGTACGAGTTCCTCGACCGCTTCCTGAACATTGCTATCGCCAGGATTCGTGACTTCCGGGGATTCCCCGGTAGCTCTTTCGATGGGCGGGGGAACTGTACCATCGGGATTGAGGAACAGCTCATTTTCCCCGAAATCAATTATGACCGTGTGGAGCGGGTACGGGGGATGAACATCACTTTTGTGACCACAGCAAGAACAGACGAAGAGGCCAGAGCCCTCCTTGAGGGTCTGGGTCTGCCTTTCCGAAAATGAGGGAGGACTGAAATGGCGCGCAAAGCAAAGATTGAGAAGAACAAGAACTTTGAAAAACTGAAGTTCAAGGTCCGTTACCGGAACCGCTGTTCTCTGTGTGGTCGACCGCGGGGATACCTTCGGGATTTTGGCATGTGCCGGATTTGTTTCCGAACTCTGGCGAGTCGTGGCGAGATCCCCGGCATTACTAAATCGAGCTGGTGAGGGGAAGGGGAGAGGAAATGGCGCACACCGACCCTATTGCGGATATGCTGACACGGATTCGTAATGCCCTGAAGGCCGGGCATCCAACGGTTAAAGTCCCTGCCTCCCGTTTGAAGATTGAGATTGCGCGAATCATGCGGGAGGAAGGGTACATTCAGGATTACAAGGTTATTCCTAAAGATGGCAATAAGAGAGAATTGCTTATTGAGTTGAAGTACGGTCCTCATCGCGAGCGGGTGATCAATGGTCTGCGCCGGATTAGTAAACCCGGGCTCAGAATCTACGCTGGGAAGGATGAGATTCCAATTCTCCTTGGAGGCCTGGGGACAGTCATTGTCTCCACCTCCCGGGGTGTCATGACGGGGAAAGAGGCGAGGAAGCTCGGCATAGGCGGAGAAGTGCTGTGCTTCATATGGTGATGGAGGAGGATGACCATGTCACGGATTGGACGAAAGCCTGTTGAGATTCCGCAGGGCGTGGAGGTCACTGTTGAGGGAACAACGGTAACGGTAAAGGGTCCAAAGGGGACGCTAACTCGGACCTTCCACCCCCGCATGCGGATCGAGAAAGACGGCAATGTCCTGAGAGTGCTCCGCCAGGGAGATACCAAACTCGATAAATCCCTTCATGGACTCACACGGACCCTTCTTCACAACATGATCGAGGGCGTGACCAGGGGATTTGAAAAGGCCCTGGAGGTGAACGGTCTGGGGTACCGTGTGCAGAAACGAGGGGAAACTCTGGTGTTGAACATCGGCTTCACCCACCCGGTCGAGATTCAGCCTCCTGAAGGTATTTCCTTTGAAGTCGAGGGGCAGGTTATTCGGGTAAAAGGCATCGATAAAGAAAGGGTTGGTCAGGTGGCTGCGGATATCCGCAAACTGCGGAAGGTCGAACCCTACAAAGGTACCGGCATCAAGTATGTGGGTGAGGTCGTCCGGAGGAAACAGGGAAAGGCAGCGGCAAAGTAGTTTGAGGGGAGTGTTCGGAGAATGATTATCAGCGAGAAACGAGGAAAATGGGAACGCCGAATCCGTCGACATCGAAGAGTGCGAAAAAAAGTACGGGGGACTGCTGATCGTCCCCGTCTTTCGGTGTTCCGGAGTTTAAAGCACATTTACGCCCAAATTATCAACGACGAAGAAGGACGGACTCTGGTGGCAGCGTCCTCCCTTTCTCCTGAAATTCGGGGGATGCAGGGGACGAAAACAGATATCGCCCGGGCTGTTGGCCGCCTCATCGCTCAAAAGGCTCTGGAGAAGGGGATTACCAAGGTGGTTTTCGATCGTGGTGGATACAAGTACCATGGACGGGTGAAAGCCCTGGCCGAAGGGGCGCGCGAAGCAGGTTTACTCTTTTAGAGTGCGGAGGGTCGGACGCTATGGGGAGAATCAATCCAGAAGGAATGGAACTCCAGGAACGCCTCATTGCAGTGACCAGGGTGAGCAAGGTCGTCAAGGGAGGGAAGCGCTTCGGATTCCGCGCCCTGGTTGCCGTGGGCAATGGTGACGGCGTTGTGGGTATAGGCCTTGGAAAAGCGAAGGAAGTGCCCGATGCTGTTCGGAAAGCAGTGGAACGGGCGAAAAAGTCCCTGATTCGTTTTCCCATGCGGGGGACGACCATCGTTCACGAGGTTCGCGGGGAGTTCGCCGCAAGTACGGTGGTGCTGAAACCTGCGGCTCCAGGGACAGGGGTCATTGCAGGAGGTACTGTCAGGGCTATCATGGAGGTCGCCGGAGTGAAGGACATCTTGACGAAGTCCCTGGGGAACAACAATCCTATCAATCTTGCGCGTGCCACCATTCAGGGGCTTTTGAGCTTGAGGGACCCTCATGAAGTGGCTGCCCTTCGGGGAAAGACTCTGAAGGAGCTCTTTGAGCCGCAGAAAGGGGGAAAGTGATGTGGCTGGGAAGATGCTACGGATGACCCTGGTGCACAGTCCCATTGGGCATCCCGAGTCTCACAAGCGCACTGTTCGGGCATTGGGTTTTAGGAAGCTTTACGAAACCATCGTGAAGGAAGATTCCCCGTCTCTGCGGGGCATGATCGCCAAGGTTCGATACCTTCTGAAAGTCGAGGAGATATAGGGGGAAGCCAATATGAAAATCAACGAGCTGCGACCTGCAAAGGGTGCTTTCCACCCCCGGAAACGAGTGGGAAGGGGCATTGGGTCGGGCCACGGGAAAACCTCCGGTCGAGGAATGAAGGGTCAGAAGGCTCGGTCAGGAGGGCAGATTCATCCCCGTTTTGAGGGTGGACAGATGCCCCTTGTTCGGCGGGTTCCCAAGAGGGGTTTTCACAATCCCTGCGCTGAAGAGTGGGAGATTGTGAATGTGAGTGCCTTGAACCGTTTCCCCGATGGAACCGAGGTCACCCCGGAGCTTCTGCAGGAGTGTGGTCTTGTGGAAGACAGAAGGTCCAAGGTCAAGGTTCTGGCCAAGGGGGAACTTGCGCGACGCCTTGTCGTGAAGGCCCATGCGTTTTCGGCACGGGCGAAGGCCCTGATTGAGGAAAGAGGCGGAAAGGCCGAGGTGCTGTGACATGTGGGAATCCCTGGTCAAGCTCTTCAGGATACCGGACCTGAAAAGAAGGGTCATTTTCACGCTGCTCATGCTTGTTGTTTTCCGTATCGGTGCGCACATCCCCGTTCCTGGGATTGACCCGAAGGCTCTGGCGAACGTCTTTTCCCGGGGTGGAGTTCTCGGGTTCCTCGATATGTTTGCAGGAGGAGCGTTGAGCAATTTCTCCATTCTGGCCCTGGGGATTATGCCCTACATTAACGCCTCCATTATCATCCAGCTTTTGACCTCGGTCGTTCCTCAGCTTGAGGAACTGGCAAAAAGCGGCGAGGAGGGACGGGACAAGATAGCCCAGTACACCCGCTGGGGAGCAATCCTCCTCGCTCTGGTTCAGGGGTTTGGCATAACGGTGTGGATGGAGAATCTCGGAGTGGTCATGGCCACAGGATGGGCGTATCGTTTCACCGTGATTATCACCCTTGCAGCGGGGAGTATGTTCCTCATGTGGCTTGGGGAACTCATCTCCGATTTTGGTATCGGCAACGGGATATCGCTCATCATCTTTGCGGGCATTGTTGCCCGGCTCATGCCACAGTTTTTCCGGACTTTCTCGCTGATCCGGCTTGGAGAGGTGAATCCCTTCCTCTTCGGCATAGCCCTTGTTGTGGCGGTTTTCATTGTAGCCTTTGTCGTGGAATTTCAGGAAGCGCAGCGAAAGATTCCGGTGCAGTACGCCAAGCGGGTTGTGGGAAGGCGAGTTTATGGAGGGCAGAGTACCCATATCCCCATCCGGGTGATTCAGGGAGGGGTTATCCCTATCATCTTTGCCTCCTCGGTACTGCTTTTCCCTGCAACTCTGGCGCAGTTCTTTGAGGGTTCTGGGTTTATGAAGAGCCTGGCCAATGCACTTTCTCCGGATTCGGCACTGTACCTTACGCTGTACGCCGCACTTATCATCTTCTTTACCTATTTTTACACTGCGGTCACCTTCAACCCGGTGGACCTTGCGGAGAACATGAAAAAGTATGGCGGGTTTATCCCGGGGATACGGCCGGGGAGGCCGACAGTGGAGTACATTGACCGCTGTCTCACCCGCATCACCCTCTGGGGTGCGCTGGTGCTCGCCTTCATTGCTGTGGTGCCGAATATCCTCGTGGAGCTGACCAAGGTCACCACCTTTTACTTCGGCGGCACGGCCATCCTCATCATGGTTGGAGTGGCCATTGAAACGGTGACACAGCTTGAGGCACAGCTCCTCATGCGACATTACGAAGGATTCATTCGACGGTAAGGGGGAGAAGCCATGCGAATCATTCTCCTTGGACCTCCAGGGGCAGGAAAGGGTACCCAGGCAAAGAGAATCGAGGAAGAATTTGGGATTCCCCAACTGGCTACAGGGGATATTCTCCGCCTGGCAATTAGAGAAGGAACGGAGTGGGGAAAAAAGGCTGAACCCTTTGTTCGGGAGGGACAGCTTGTCCCCGACGAAGTGGTCATCGGGGTGGTGAAGGAGCGGCTTTCCCGTGACGACGTGCGACGGGGATTCATCCTCGACGGATTTCCGAGAACGCTCAGGCAGGCTGAAGCCTTGGAGGAGATACTGAAAGGGCTCCACATAGCCATTGACGCTGTGCTGTACTTTGACATTCCGGCTGAGGAGCTTGTTCGACGGCTCTCGGCTCGGAGGGTCTGCGAGAACTGTCAGACCCCGTACAACCTCATTTCCAGTCCTCCCCGGTCTGATGAGGTGTGTGATCGCTGTGGGGGGAAGCTGGTGCAGCGTCCGGACGACACTCCAGAGGTTATCCGGAAACGTCTTGCGGTGTACGAGGAGCAGACAAGACCCCTTGTGGAGTTCTATGCCCGGAAAGGACTCCTTGTCACCGTACCAGCCTCGGGTTCCATTGAGGAAACCTATGCCCGAGTGAAGGAGATGCTTGCGAAGAAGTTACACGGCAATGGCTAAGCTGACGAGGAGAGAGGACCTTGAGAAGATTCGAAGAAGCGGACGGATACTGGGAAACGTTCTGGAGAAGGTGAAGACCCTCCTTGCTCCTGGGGTGAACACGGCCTTTATCGAAGAAGTGGTTCGGGAGTTTATCGTGCGGTGTGGCGCACGGCCTGCCTTTCTGGGGTACAGGGGGTTTCCGGCAGCGCTGTGCATTTCCATTAACGACGAGGTGGTCCACGGGATTCCAGGGGAGCGTGTCATCCGAAGTGGTGACCTGGTCAGTATCGATATCGGGGTCGAGTTTGAGGGCTTTTACACCGATGCGGCCTTCAGCATGGTTGTGGGGGATGGTCATCCCGTGGCCCGAAGGCTTGTGGAGGTAACGAAGAAGGCGCTCTATGCGGGGATTCGTCAGGCTCTTCCTGGCAATCGGGTGGGGGATATCTCCCATGCCATTCAGACGACGATTGAGCGGGAAGGGTTTGCCGTCGTGCGGGATCTCGTGGGGCATGGGGTAGGAAAAAGCCTCCATGAGGATCCTCAAATTCCGAACTTTGGACAGAAAGGACAGGGAGCGATCCTTGAGGAAGGAATGGTTCTTGCCATTGAGCCCATGGCGAATGAGAGGGGGTACAGGGTGAAAATCCTTGAAGATGGATGGACGGTGGTTACGGAAGACGGGGGGTTATCTGCCCACTTCGAGCACACGGTTCTTGTGCGCAAGGGGCAGCCCGAAATCCTTACCGTGAGTGAGAGAGGGGATTTCTTCTGATGGCGAAGGACGATTTCATTGAGGTGAAGGGTACAGTCATTGAACCTTTACCGAACGCCATGTTTCGAGTAGAATTGGAGACCGGTAAAGTAATCCTGGCACATATTTCCGGGAAGATGCGCATGCATTACATTCGCATCCTTCCCGGGGATAAGGTGACCGTACAGATTTCCAAATACGATCCCACCAAGGGGAGGATTGTCTACCGGCACAAGTAAGGAAGGAGGTTGCGGTCGTGAAAGTCCGTGCTTCGGTGAAGCCACGGTGTGAGAAGTGCAAGGTTGTGCGGCGTAAAGGGAGAGTTTTTGTGGTGTGTTCAGAACCACGGCATAAACAGAGGCAGGGTTAGGAGGTCTCAAGATGGCTCGTATTGCTGGTGTTGATTTGCCGCCGAACAAGCGGATTGACATTGCCCTGACGTACATATACGGCATCGGCAGAAGCCTTTCCAAGAAAATCCTCGAAGAGGCCAAGGTTGACCCAGCGGTGAAGGTGAAGGACCTGACTGATGACGAAATCAGCCGGATTCAGAAAATCGTCGAGCAGTATCCGGTTGAGGGAGAGCTTCGAGCAAGGGTTTCGCAGAATATCAAGCGCCTCATCGCTATCGGGTGTTACCGGGGGTTGCGCCACCGGAGAGGTCTGCCAGTTCGTGGGCAGCGAACCCGGACCAATGCCCGAACCCGTAAAGGTCCACGGAGAACAGTGGGAGTCAAGAGGAAGAAGTAGAAGAGCCCTGAAAAAAGGAGGTCTGAAGCACCTTGGCAAAACCTTCCCGGAAGAAAAAGAGAGAGCGGCGCATTGTTCGCGAGGGTATCGCCCATATTAAGTCCACGTTCAACAACACCATCGTGTCCATTACGGACCGCCAGGGGAACGTTATCGCCTGGGCGAGTGGCGGCACGGTGGGTTTTAAGGGAACGAAAAAAGGAACCCCCTTTGCCGCCCAGCTTGCGGCAGAACAGGCGGCCAAGAAGGCCATGGATTTCGGTCTGAGAGAGGTTGACGTGCTGGTGAAGGGTCCTGGTGCTGGCCGGGAAACGGCCATTCGTTCACTCCAGGCAGCAGGACTTGTGATTAACTCCATCAAGGATGTGACTCCCATACCCCATAATGGTTGCCGGCCACCAAAGCAGAGAAGGGTCTGAAGGAGGATAGAGGATGTCACGATACACTGGACCGCGGTGCCGTGTTTGTCGTCGGCAGGGGATGAAGCTCTTCCTGAAGGGTCCCCGGTGTTTCACGGATAAGTGTGCTTTTGAGCGACGACCGTTCCCTCCTGGTATTCACAAGGGAGGACGGAAGCGTCTCTCAAGCTACGGATTGCAGCTTCGTGAAAAGCAGAAGGTTCGTTTCATCTATGGTATCACTGAGAGACAGTTCAAGAAGTATTTTGACATAGCTGCGAAGATGCCCGGGCTCACCGGGGAGAACCTGCTTTCGCTTCTTGAGCGCAGGCTCGACAACGTTGTTTTCCGGATGGGCCTGAGCGACTCCCGGGCAGAGGCTCGCCAGATGGTCCTCCACGGGCATTTCCTGGTGAATGGAAAACGGGTCAACATTCCCTCATACCTTGTGGAAGTGGGGGACGTGATCGAGCTTTCAGAGCGGGGGAAAGAGCACGAGAAGATTCGAGAACTCCTCGAGGAGAAGGAGGACCTTCAAGTTCCTTCCTGGCTTTCTGTGGACAGAGGTTCGGCGAAGGCTGTGGTTCTTCGTGAGCCGAAGCGAGAGGATATCGACTTCCAGGTTCAGGAACAGCTCATCGTGGAGTTCTACTCTAAGTGATTTGAGGTGTCTGTATGCAGGACCTGAAGAGTCTCATGAAGTGTGAGCTTCTTGAGTTTCAAGAAGATCCGGTGACGCACGCCCAGTACGGGAAGTTCGCCATTGAGCCCTTTGAGTCTGGCTGGGGCATAACGGTGGGCAATGCCCTGCGGCGTGTTCTCCTTTCCTCAATCGAAGGGGCAGCCGTTACGGCGGTTCAGATTGACGGAATCATCCACGAGTTCTCCCCTCTTCCGGGGGTCCGGGAGGACGTTACGGACCTTATCCTGAATCTCAAGGGTCTTGTTGTGCGTTCGTATTCGGAAAGCGAAACGCTGTACCTTGATGTTCGGGGAACTCCTGGTGCGCTTCGGAAGGTTACGGCCCGTGATATCCGGCCAAATCCGAATGTGGAAATCATTAATCTCGACCATTATCTTGCGGAACTCGAGGAGAACGGCCGTCTCAGCATGAGGATTTTCATTGGGAGAGGGAAAGGGTACCGTGAGGCAGAGGAGGACACCTACCATACCTACGACATCATCCCGGTTGATGCCATGTTCAGTCCGGTGCGGAAAGTGAACTTCCAGGTCATGGATACCCGGGTTGGGCAGTTCACCAACTACGACAAGGTGCTCCTCGAAATCTGGACAAACGGTGCTATCACCCCTCAGCAGGCTTTCCGGAGAGCCCTCGAACTCCTTGTGGAGGAGTTCTCGCATCTTTTGAGCCTCCTGAAAGAGCGCATCGGAGAACCACCTCTTGGGGTGGGTCCCGGCGAGGAAAAAGCTTCTCCGGAGGAGCGGGAGATGACCATCGAGGAGCTCGAGCTTTCTGTGCGGGCGTATAATTGCCTGAAGAGAGCTCGCATTAACACGGTTCGGGAGCTCCTGGAGATTGTCCAGAATCGCCCGGAAGACCTGAAGAAAATTAAGAATCTCGGTCAGAAGACGTATGAGGAGATTATTGGAAAGCTCGAAAGGCTCGGATACCAGCTGGGGGAAAAGAGAGAAGCGGGGAGTGACTGAGCCATGAGGCATCGCAAGAGAACCGAAAAGCTGGGGAGAAAGACTTCTCACAAGGAAAGCATGCTGGCCAATATGATAGTCTCGCTCATCAAAAATGGCAGGATTGAGACCACGGAGGCGAAGGGTAAGGTGCTCAAAAGGTACTTCGAGCGGGTGGTCTCTCTGGCCATAAGGGGTGACAATGCCTCCATGCGGCAGGTTGTGTCCTGGGTACGGGACAAGGAAGCCTTCAAGACCCTGCTTCGAAGTATCGTGCCCCGCATGAAGGAACGTAAGGGAGGGTACTGTCGTCTCGTCAAAACCGGCTTTCGCATCGGTGATGGGGCCCCGCTTGTGCTTGTGGAGATTGTGGAATAGGGCATGATTTGTTTTGAGGACGTCCACTTCTGGTACGGAGAAAAGGAAAACCCCCGGGCAGTTGCAGCGCTTCAGGGTGTGTCTTTCGTTCTCCGAGAAGGGGAGTTCGTCGTTCTTCTGGGTCGCAATGGTTCTGGGAAGTCGACGCTGGCCAAGCACTGCAATGGGCTTCTTGTCCCCAGGAGAGGGCGCGTTTGTGTTGATGGGATGGACACCCGTGATGAGTCAGTGCTCTGGGAAATCCGCCGGCGTGTTGGCCTGGTTTTCCAGAACCCAGATAACCAGCTCATTGCTACGACAGTCGAGGAGGACGTTGCCTTTGGTCCAGAGAACCTGGGTCTCCCTCCGTCAGAAATCCGCAAAAGGGTTGACGAAGCCCTGGAACGGGTGGGGATGAGTGAGTACAGGAAGCGGGAACCCCACACGCTCTCCGGGGGGCAGAAGCAGCGGGTGGCCATTGCAGGAGTTTTAGCGATGCATCCGAAGTACCTCGTTCTTGACGAGGCTACGGCTATGCTTGACCCGGAGGGTCGGGAAGAGCTTTTGCGGCTTCTTCGGGAACTCCGAAAAGACATTGGCATTCTCCATATTACCCATAACGTGGAGGAAGCCCTCTTGGCCGATCGGGTTATGGTCATCGATAACGGGGAGATTGTGGCTGGAGGGTCTCCGCGCGAGGTGTTCCTCGTAGGGAGGGACATTGAAAAGTGGGGACTGGAACTCCCCCAGATTGTAGAAGTGGCGCTCCTTTTGTGGAAGGATTACCCTGACCTTTTCTCCGTTCTTCCCCTTTCTCCGGATGAACTGGTGGATGCCCTGTGTTCATACTCGTAGAGAACGTTTCCTTTACCTATCTTGCCAATACCCCCTTTGCTGTCCAGGCACTGCGGGGTGTTTCTCTGACCATCTCCCGGGGCGAGAGCGTGGCCATTCTTGGACGGACCGGATGCGGGAAATCCACCCTCGTCCAGCACCTGAACGGCCTTCTCGTTCCCCAGGAGGGGAGAGTGGTAGTCGATGGGGTGGATACCCGGGTTCGGGGGGCAGCGCTCAGGGAGATTCGCCAGAAAGTGGGGCTTGTGTTCCAGTACCCTGAGGACCAGATGTTTGAGGAAACCGTTTTTCGGGAAGTAGCCTTTGCCCCGCGGAATATGGGTGTGGAAGGTGAAGAGCTCGAGGCGCGGGTGCGCTGGGCGATGGAGGCGGTGGGGCTGAACTACGAGGCGCTGAAAGACAAAAGTCCTTTTGAGCTTTCGGGAGGACAGATGCGCCGGGTGGCCATCGCCAGCATTCTCTCCATGAAACCCGAAGTTCTTGTCCTTGATGAGCCTACTGCTGGTCTTGATCCTCAGGGGAGGACAACCCTGCTTGAACGTCTCCAGGACCTTCGCAAGCAGTGGGGCTTAACAGTAGTGCTTGTCTCTCATAACGTTGAAGATGTGGCACGCATAGCAGAAAGGGTTGTGGTTCTCGAAGGAGGGGAGGTAGTCTTCGATGGTCCGGTGCGGGAATTCTTTGCCTGTGAGCACCGGATGCGACAGTATGGTATTATCCCCTCACCCCTGCTTCGGGCAGCCTTTCTCCTACAAGCACGGGGGTTTGAGGTGAATCCCCCGCTGACACCCCTTGAGCTCTACCGGGAGATTGAAGAGAAGGTCCTTGTAAGGAGGAAACCGTGTTCGGCAAAAGTGTAGTGATTGGGCAGTACATCCCTCTCGATTCAGCCATGCATCGTCTGGATCCCCGAAGCAAAATCTTCTTTGTGGCGTTAGGAATTGTGACACTTTTCCTTGTTCAATCGTGGCTTTCTTTCGCCCTTCTGGGAGGGTTCTTTGCCCTCCTTGCCCTCCTTGCCCGCCTCCCCTTTCAGTACGTCTTTAAGAGCCTGCGTCCTCTCTGGGTGCTTCTTGTTCTCACCCTTTGTCTCCACGTGTTCTTTACACCAGATGAGGTACTAGTGTTTTTTGGGTTTCTCCGCGTCTCTTTGGGAGGACTGTTCAAGGGGCTTTTTATCGTCGCGCGCCTCGTGCTCCTTGTGGTGGCGACCACCTTGCTCACGCTCACAACCTCTCCCATAGAGCTCACCGATGGTATTGAAGGTCTGCTGAGCCCTCTCAAACGGTGGGGGTTTCCGGCTCACGAACTGGCTATGATGATGACCATTGCCCTGCGCTTCATTCCTACCCTTCTTGAGGAGGCCGACCGTATTATGAAAGCCCAGATGGCTCGAGGGGTGGATTTTGAGTCAGGGGGGTTCATGAAGAGAATCCGGGGCCTTGTTCCCCTTCTTGTTCCCCTTTTTGTCAGTGCTTTCCGTCGCGCCGAAGACCTCGCGGTGGCGATGGAGTCTCGCTGTTACCGGGGTGGTATTGGACGAACGCGCCTCCGGGTGTTAAGGTTCGAACGTCGGGATTACGTTTTCCTCTCCCTTTCCTTCCTGGTTTTTGCCCTTTCCCTGAGCCTTTCCTGGCTGACGTGGTGAGCACCGTTGCGAAACTTCCTCCTCGTCCTTGAGTACGACGGGACCAGGTATGCCGGATGGCAGCGCCAGAAGGATCGGATAACCGTTCAGGGAGTTCTGGAGTCATCGCTTTCCTCAATTCTGGGTCATCCGGTTACCACGGTAGCTTCAGGGAGGACTGACGCGGGAGTTCATGCCCTGGGTCAGGTGGTGAGCTTTACTACCGAGAAACCTGTTGACTGTAAGATGCTCCACAGGGCTTTGCAGGCCCTTCTTCCTGATGACATGCGGGTTCTTCGGGTCCAGGAGGCTCCTTTGGATTTCCATCCTCGAAAGTCGGCAAAGAGCAAGCGATACGTGTACGCCGTTTTTTGCGGGACGTGTCCAGTATTCCTCAGGGGATATGTCTATTCCCTTAGGCAGGAGGTGGACTGGACTCTGGTTCAGGAGGGGGCAAGGCTTTTCGTCGGTCGCCACGATTTCGCCTCCTTCAGTTCCCCCTCTCCGTGCTCCTCAGTACGGACGGTGTACGCTCTTGACGTTAAGCTTCGCTTCCCTCTTGTGCTTCTCAGCATCGTGGCGGAGGGGTTTCTCCACCATATGGCACGCATGATTTTTGGAGAACTGCTGCTTCTTGGGATGGGGAGGGTATCTCTCGCAGACCTCGAGCACATGCTCACCTACCCCTCCCATCATGCCTACCGCCGCCTGAATCTCCCTCCTTGGGGCTTGTACCTTGTGGAGGTGCAGTACGAACGTTGCAACCCATACCAGGGATTGGAGCTTGAGGATGTGGGCTTTGTCGTTCCGGTATGGGTTGAAAAAAATGGCCAAAAACTCCTCCCAAGAGGCTTCTGTTCTTGTTGACAATTCCCCACCCCTGTGCTAAATTATCTCTTGCCCTGGCTCCCCCAGGGCGAAAAGGCGCACCTTGACAAGTGAATATTCCGCCTACTTCCTGAAGGTGGTACCGTACAGAGAACCAGGAAATCAGGTCCTCTGTGAGGACCTTCACAGGTTTGTCATGGAGGG
>APCU01000028.1 GCA_000347575.1 Candidatus Caldatribacterium saccharofermentans OP9-77CS
AGCTTCACCGCCACAAGGTCTCCTGAGGAGAGCCTCCCCTCAAGGAGTTTCCTTGCACAGGTTTTCAGACGCCCCAGGACCGTACTGTGTTCGTTTTCTGCCCGCAGGCTAACAAAGTACACCGTCGAAGCCATAATGTGAACCTCCAAGACTCATTATGTTTTCCCTTCATTATAACAGCACCTTTTTCGGTCTCGGCGGGGTTCAAAAAGAATATCCCCGGTCCCTCCCGGGAATCACCGTCCCCGAACCTCAAAGGGACGGTCACGGAACCACACGGTTAAAGGCTCAAAGCAACAATTGCACGGGTACCTCTTTTGCTTCAAGGACCTGGCCCGTTTCAGCGTCAAGCAGCTGAACGACGATACGCTCGGGTGGGGGCTCAAAACCGTCCAGCCAGGCAAAGGAAATTTCCTGCCTCGGTTTCTGGCTGCTGGCTTCAACAGGTACGCTTTCGTGCTTACCCACCCGTACCTTCACCTTTCTCGGCTCGGCGAAGAGGTCACCGGCCTGGGCCTCCACGGTCACCCTGAGGAGTCGACTGCTCACCGGTTCCTGAATTCGCATGCTCACTGCGACTTTCGGACCGGCAACCCTCACCTGCCCAAAGAGCATCGGAATCACGCTCTCCTGCAGACTGAGTCCTCCGTGCAGAAAAGTCTCCCGTTCACCTGGCAGTGCCAATATGGAAAATCCTTCAGGAAAAGCAAAAATCAGGTCACCCTGAAGCCCAACCTCGCTGGCCCGAACCACCCAGCACCCTTCCTGCTGTCCTCCAATCACAAATCGACGCTTCACCCTCAAAGCTTCTGAGGAAACCCGGACCAAAGATGGCTCACACGTCTCCGGCGCAAATAAAAAGCCATGATCGGCAACGACGAAAACCTTTCGGAAACCTTTGCTGGCAACGATCCGGATTCCCTGTGCAATCCGCTGGACCATCTCGAATATCCCCTGTGGATGGAGATCACTCACAAAGGTTCCAAATTCATCCAGTTCTCGAGAGAAAACTACAAGAAGTCTGATATTGCTAAGGTCCACTCTCTCAAGCTCGTCCAGAGCCACAACCTTCCCGGAAACCCCGATGGAACTCTCCAGGAAATCCTTTCGCTCGTTCCTCTCCGTAACCCTCCGCCCCCCTATTCTCACAACCAGCCTGCCGTCTTCCCAACTCACCCCGGGCCCTTCTCCTTCAAGAAGCAGTGCAGCCATTCCCAGCTCCGTAATACTTGGCAATACTGCCTTCAATGGATAAGCCTCGAAACTCACCGTATTCGCCATGCATTCCTGCAGGAACCTCGCAAGATCGAACCTCAACGCGTCAACGAAAAAGATAGCAACCCTCTCCCGACCATGGTGGACATTCTGCCAGAACGCAGTCTGGGTGGGTTGCCAGCCTTCGCGCCTCACAGCGTCCATAAAGGCACGATTGACCAGGTCCAGGAACCGACGGTACGCCACCCAGGCGGGTTGAACAAACCGCTCTCTGTCCTCTGCCTCAAGAGAAACCTGCTCCACAGCAAGTTGCAGAACCCAGAGGTCCAGTTGCCACCAGCCACCCTCATCCGTGTAGAACTTCACGAACGCGTCAACTTGTCGCAGTCGCTCAGCCTCCTGCAGGGCCTTTTCACAACCAAGCCAGATCTTCGCCGCCAGTTCCAGTGCTTCCCAGAATCCCTTGAGAGAGACGTCACACTGCGACCAGAAAAGAGTCTTTCTCGCCTCCGCAATTTTCTGCAACTGTTCAGCCTTTTCGCCGAAATTGCTCCCATCAGGACAAACCGCTTTCCGGAGTTCCTGCGCCCACAGCTCGTCAAGGCTCCGGAAAGTCTCCGCCGCAAGCAGGGCCTTGCTGAGCACCACGATTCCCTTCAGGTTGTACCGGTTCTCCACCTCCCGGGCAGCCTCGCAGTATACTGCCCGCCGGCCCACGCTATCCCGCCAGCGCCTGGCAAGGTCCCTCAGAGACTGCCGCTTGTGGGGATCAGCGGGAAGGAAGGGGAAATGCCGGAGAAGAGAAGGATCGTCATGCACCAGGTCTGCCAGGAGGACGGTCGCGCAAATTCTCTCCTGCAAAGCCCGCTCACCAGGAGGAACCTCTGTATCCTCCCAGCCCAGCCATTCCTGCACCATCCTCCTCCACACCTGCCACAGCCCCCACGCCTTTAGCCTCTTCTCCAAGCCCTGGCTGCAGAGAAATACCAGAGCAGCCTCGTGAAGGTCCCATGAAGAAAGCCCAAAAGCAAGCGTCAGGAGGGCCCTGAGGATTTCGCCTTCTGTGACCATGCAGCTACCCACAAGCCGCTCCCACTCTTCCGCCAGTCGTCGCGAATTCTCGGGGTGATTCCGCAGAAGGTCAACAAGGAGGGGCGTTACGGCAAGACCACATCGGCGCTGTAAAAGCGAGAGCAAATCCAGCTCCAGCCGCTCACCGAGAAGCTCGTAATCACGAAGCCAGCTCTCTGCCGGTGGCTCTTCCGGCACGTAGATGAGCCATACACCCTCAAGCTCGGGAGATTGTTCTTCCAGGGCAAATCGGAGGGCAAGGTAGCTCCCCTCAAACCTGAGCAAGCTGATGCCCTCGGGCAGTGCACCGGGAAGAATCCCACCCAGCGTGCCCCCGACGTCGTACCAGACAACGATGGCATTGTCGCCCTGCCGCTCAAAAGCCTGCTCAAGCTCCGCACGGAGCCAGTCCCTGAGCATTGCCCCTTACCCCCTTACTCTTGCCGCGTCTTCCGGCAGGATCCCCATCTGTTTCAGGGGCTCGATGTTGACCCGAACACCATAGTCGCGGTTGGGACAGTAGCCACCGGAGACGATTTCATTGACCTTCTCCTTGACCCACTCGCTCCGGCTCTCAACCCGTAAAGCATGTGGTCTGAGGAGTGTCTCAATCCGCTCAGCAAGGTCCTTGAGCCTCCCAAACTCAAAACGAACCTGCTGGAACTCCTGTTCCTCTTCCGCCAGCCGCCCAAACGGCACGCCACTACCTCGCAACTCCGTAACCTTCTGCTCCAGCTTCTGAACCTCCCGCTCCGCTGCGTCCAGAAACGGTTGCAGGTAAACGTGACGGATTTTCCGGAGAGTATCGGCATCAAGCCTGTGCCAGGAAAGGAAAACGCTGAAGTATGGACATCTGGCAGCCCGAGTTGCAGCTTTCCGGCGCAGGCTCTGGTTCCCTTGACCGCCCGGTGGGACAATCTGCCAGACGATCGGGCGAAGCCGGTACAGCCCTACGTGGTAACGGAAGAAGTCGGCTGCCAGCCAGTCATCAAGGCTTTTGCCCAGGGCTCTCTGGAGTTCCCGTTCAACGGCCGGCATCGCTTCGTCACCGAAAATTTCCTGCAGTTTCCTGCGGGTACGGGAGACCAAACCCGGTTCTGGCTCACTCCTTCCTGCAAGGTAGCAGTCCCGAAGTGGAACGATGCCGTCAGGGTCTTCCCGAACGACCTGGTGGGCAAGATAGTGGACAAGTCTCCTGAGGTGCTCTTCGACCGTTAAAACACCCCCGGACTGCGTGTCCTCTTCCATCCCGGCCTCCATCCCCTCACTTTCAGGTTCCTCCACTTCAGCAGGCTTTCCCATTTCGGCTTCAATGACTGCCCGGTCTTCCTCAGAAATTCCGTAAAGCCGGAAGACCTCATCGTCAATCTGCCCATGGATTTCGTCAATGCGCTTTCGCAGTTCCGTTTCCCAGATAACGCAGGCTTCGGCAAGGGCATAAAGGGAAAACTTGTTTTGAATGGCGCTTCTTCCACGCTCTAAAGCCGCTTCAGGAATGCCGTACCGCCATGCAAAGTCGCGGGCAAGGGGATGACCGGTTGCCGGCATATGCAAAGTTCCGGACCTCACGGCCTCAAAGACCTGCAGAATCCAGGGAGCAACGAAAACCGTCGCTGTCTCATCGCCCGTTGCCCATTCCCGCAGACGGTCATAGGCTTCACGAGCGAGACAGGAGAGGACAGAATCTTTCGAAACCACTACATAGGGTAACTTGGCAATCTCACCATGCTGTCCTGAGCCGTGCTCCCTGAGAATGTTTATCATTGATTGTGGCAAACGTGATCTCAACCAACCCAAAAGGGCCCACACTTCCAAACCAAACACGCCAACAGCCTTCGTGCTGAAGATTGCTCCCTTAGGAAAGTAAGCCATACCCAATCGTCCCTCGCGAACTGCCGCTGAAAATTCATGTCCTGCCTCTCCGATTACCCCCTCACGGAAGTAGAAGGATTCGTTTTGCGGACGGGATAATTGTCGCCCGCTGGCATCGCAGTAAGCCTTAATTTCCTCTCCATCCCTTTCCCAGTTCACCACAAGCTGAATGTCGTGGTAGAAGGGTCTGCCGCCTTTGGCGAACGGCACCCACTTTTTGCCCTGAAAAGTCTCTTCTCTGCTCGCCCCGATTGCCTCAACGGGAACTTCCCAGAAGAAGCGGGTGAAGCGAAGGTCATCAGCGGTTGCAAGACCTTGCTTAACATCGGCGATTTTGGGCTTATCTGGCATTCGTGCGACATCACAGTCAAGGGGTGGGTATTTCCGAAACAGCTCTCGCAATGACTCAGGCGCCCAGTAGGCAAAGGGCATCCCGGGAACTTCTGCAAGTTCACCAAGCGTCACTGTGAAAACCACCCGGTTTTTCACCATCTCAGACCACCTCGGACGATTTCATGCTTGAAAGCGCCTCTTCAAATTNGATCCTTTTCTCATCCCAGTCCCAGTCGGTGAGCCTGAAGAAGGTGACGGGATGGTTCTCCCAGTCAACGCCGTCACCAGGGTGGCGTTTTCTCAAAGTGAAGGCCGCATACCTTGCGGTCGCCTCGTCAAGAACGTTGAAGCCCAGATCCCACACAACCTCCGGAAGCGCCTCCCACCTCAGAATCTCCTCCCGCAATTTCTGGAAGGACCTCAAGAACAGGAAGGTTCGTCCTGTCAGGGCACCAACGTAGCCTCCCTCCCTGCAGAGGTCTACCGCCTGTTCAATGAAGGCCGCATAGTAGTCGCTGTGGGTTCTCGGGTAGTGTTTGCGGGCATACTCCTTGCACCGGGGCGGCATGGCCCCATACGGCGGATTCATGAGCACGACATCGTAGCAGTCCGTCAGGACGTCGACGAGCTGGACAGCGTACTCGGCATCCAGGCCAAAAAGCAGCGAACCCATATCCTGCGCCTCAGAAGCCCTGCGGACAAATTCCTTGATACAGTCGACGATTTCGACAACGGTGAGTTCCTTGGGGACAGCTACCGGGACATCGTCCAGCGAGAGCTGTTCTTCCCGGACGACGAAGAGCTGAAGCTCCTCTTGCTTATACCTCACCTCATTTACCCTCTTTTTCCGCTCCCTGAAAAGGTGCTCAAAAGGCTGCCTTATGCGCAGAAGCGAGCCGATTTCAAAAGCATCCTCACAGGCCTGAAGGGTCTGCTCAACGATGCGCCTGAGATCCGGATCGTGGGCAAATTGCTGCAGAAACCGGGACCGGCGGTCACTATCGACAAAGCGAATATCGGCACAGACAATGTTGATTCTCCTGGGCTCAAACCGGGCAGCCGGGTTATCACCCTTCAGGCGTTCAAAGGTGGTACGGGCTTTGAACCAGAGGGCAGTAGCAGCAATCTGACAGGCCCTGAGGTCAACGTCCACACCGTAGAGGTTGTGCTCCAGGATGAGGGCCGGAATCCGCCATGCTGGTAGGTCCGGTCGTTCCTCACGCCACATCGCAAAAAGCAGGTCAAAAGCGCCGAGCAGAAAGTGACCGCTCCCGCAGGCAGGGTCCAGAACCTTTATTTCCTCCACCGANAGGGGAATACCTGGTGGTCGAAAACCGTTCCGGACCGGAACAAGGTAGGCGAGTTTCCCTCTCAGGGGGGAATCCGGGTGCATCTCAAGCCAGAGCCGCCCAAGGGTATTCTCAACAAGGGCCCGGACAATCCAGTCGACGGTGTAGAACTGGTTGAGCGGCGGAATGTCATCGGCCTCGGGATTCCGCCTGAGCCTTTGCCTGATTTCCCTCCGTTCCTCGCTGTTAAAGAACTGGTACGCCCAGCCAAGTAACTCGAANTCATGCCAGACCTCTTCAGGCAACTGCATCAGGATCTCCCGAACCCGGTGGTACGCAGAAAGCTCCGGCATCAAAACGGTGTAAGGACTGCGGTCTCGAAAAAGCAAATGGTCGTGCATCGTTTGCTGCATTTCGGAAAGAGCCAGCTCCAGTGCTTTCTGTTGCAGCTTCCCCGTCTGAGCGGCAAGCTCGGGGCATTCGTCCGCCAAGTCTCTTTCTCTGCGCGAGTAGCCGCCGTACTCCGGGCGGGTCACAACGGTCTCGGTTACCAACCCGTTCGCCTCTGCCATCCTCAGGGCAAGCATGCGGTTGAGAAAGGTGAAAACGGTGTGCTGAAGGTAACGTTTCCTCGCCTCCTGAAAAGAAGCCGCCTCCCGACCCACGGCTTCCCGGAGACGCCTCTGGACCTCCTGGCGTTCCAGAGGGACGTTGACTATACGGTCAGGAAGAAATCCGTAGTACCTGAGCTGCTGGTCAAACCCCTCAGTCAAAACCCGTCTGCACGCAAGAATTGCCTTTCGAATCCGGGACCTCTGCTCTCTGTCCAGGACCATACCACCTCACCCCAGGGGTTCTGCCTCAATCCGAATCCGCACAGGTCTGCCCGCCTGCCTGAAGTACCTGCGGACCTCATCCACAACGGCTTCAAGACTGCCTTCACCGTCAACGGTCCGCTCAACCCGCAACGACTCGAGTCTCGGGGGTTTCGGAAGCAGACCATCCAGTTTCCTCACGATTTCCTGCTTCTCCATCTGTATCTTTCCCGGGGCCATGTCACTGAAAGAGAGCCTGCAGCGGGAACAGACGAAGTCCGGTTCAGCAGGACGGCCTTCGCCGTCACACTGCCACCGCCGAAGTGGTTGCAACAGGTTTTCAGCCCGGTCCGGCTGGTGCGCAAACGAGGGATGCTTCCTCAAATCTTCAAGAACTCCGGCAAGGTGGTCCTGGAACGCGCGGTGCTGCCGGACGTAGTCTTCAAGGTATACATTCCAGAGAGCGGCAAAATTGCCCTGAAGAGCATCCCACCGGTCAAGCACATCAGGTGCGTTAATACCCTCGGAAAGCTGTCGCCACTTCCCCGCATTTTCCCCCTCAAGGTTCTCACCCCAACCCTGTGTCTGCCGGACAAAGAGGCGCAATAACCTGAAACGGTCGAAATCGAACTCCTTAAGCCGTCTGACGGCCGACAGGTCCTGCTCCAGGCCATCAGCAACCTCCAGAAAACGACGAAGCCGGGCATTCGGTTCCTCCGTCTGGGCAATGGCGTGCAAATGCTCTGTAAATCGGTGGCATTGCTCCTCAAGCTGCTGTGGCAGACTGTTATCCCTGCACCGTGTCGCCAACTGACCCGCCAGCTGACACCAGTGTCGGGACTGCTCCTGGACCAGAGCAGCGGTTCGCTCAAAGGTGTCACCGCCCTGTACACCAAAAATTCTTGAGCAGAGCTCGCTTGCCCTGCGCCAGTCCACTTCCGGTAAAATCTCAAAGGCAGCGCGCTGGAACTCTCTGGCCTGAGAGAAAATCGCCCGCAACTGCGGGTCATTTGGGTCAGTGATGTCGCGACCCTGATACCGTACCCCCAGAAGGCCTGCCTTCACCAGGGTAGCAGCGAGAAGGCGAACCAGGCGAGGATCCCATCCATAAGGAGGTCCTTCAAAATGCTCAACCAGAGCCTTACCGCTGCAGTCAGGACCAGTGTTCTGCCTCCTCTGGATTTCCGACTTGATAGCCTTTAGGTACCGATTATCCCGCATGATTTGCTGATCAGGGGTGATAAGGTAGAGTTCCGAGTAGATACTCGGCAGAACGTTTCCGGGTCGCCAGGTGAGAATCGCAGCACAGTCATCGTCTTTCATGGGACGCCGGTCGATGAAATCGGTATAAATCCGGTGGGCAATACCGCGCAGTTGCTCTCTCACGGCAGCGACAAAATCGTCGCCATCTGACCGAACCTCATTTCCTCCGATGAAGCACTTCCCCCTCATGAAAGCACTCTGGACAAGCTGTGGAAGCCGGACTTCCCAGAGCTGCCTGTCCTCCTTTTCCAGACGATCCCTGTAGCTTCCCTGCTCTTCAGAGAGAGGCCTTGTCCGCCACTGCTCCAGCGTTTTCCTTACAGCAACCGCCCGCTTGATAAGCTGCCCGAACTCACCGTCCTTCGCGGCTTCCCAGAAGACGGTTGTGCCATCGCCAATGCTTTTCTCTAAGAGAACATCATCGGTGACATCGGCAAGAGGCGTGTAGAGGGCAACCTTCAGAACCCCACCCTCACGAAGGACCGTACCGTCTACCTCAATGCTCACCGCCAGCTGCCTCCGGATTTCTCCATGCTCGTACCGGAAATCCCGCAATACATCCCGTAGCAAATTCACGGCGGCTTCCTTCAGTTCTGCAACCGTCGGATGGTTCCTGTTGACCTCCTGCTCGAGTACATGCTGCGCCGGCGTGAGCAGCCGGTATTGTTCTCCTTCCTCTGCAACCCATCCCTGTTCTCGTAACCTCTGCAGACCCAGTCTCACCTTTTCTCTCAGGGCATGAATATCCACATCGACGCTGCTGACGAGTGCAGACGCCAGGTTATCTACGGTGCATGGATAGCGCGTTCCAACGTGCTGTAGCAGAAAAAGCACCTTCGCAATGCGCAGAACTGGCAAACCATCCACGTCACCAAGCCTCTCGATTTCACTGAAGGCTCTCATCTGTTCGGAACGAAGCACACTGAGCGCACCCCTCAGACTGTCGAAAAAGAGGTCCAGGGCCACGAACCAGCCAAGCGGTTGTTCCGCACCGCGAGGCATACCCCCCTCGCCCCGCAGAATGCCGTGGACAAGCTGGAGAACGGACCTGGCAGCACCGCTCAATCTCCTTGCTTCTTCCGTTGTGGTCTGCAGTGAACCCATGACATCCTGGATGAGTCTGACGGCGTAAGGTGGACAGGGGTAGTGAGCGACAAAATCGCGATCCTGCCATCGAGAATCCAGGACCAGAGCAGCCCTTATGGTGCCATGCTTTTGTTCGAGCAAAGCGCTGACCTGTTGCGCTCCCCCGGGTGTTTTCTTCAACAACCGTTCGGCGACCACTTCCTGAACCTCTGCTGGTTCAAGATGAACCTTTGCCCGGAAGCGGTCCTGAAGCCAGCTCAGAATCTGTGCATCCCTTGTCAGCCTTGGAACAAGGTCCCTGAGCGCCTCCTGGGCGGAAGCAATGAGCAGAATCTTTCCGTTACCACGCTGGACAACCTGCTCCGCCACACTATTCAAGTCCTTCAACCTATCCACACTATCTCCGATATAGAGCCCGACTTCGTCCAAAAGAACAACCACCCGACCGGTGTTTCCGCCCATCCGCTCAGCAAACTCCACCAGCTCGCCAACCGTCCTTGAGGGTTCAACGGTGTTGAATTTCCTCTTGCTCTCCTGAACGGCCTGGCTGGCCTCTTCCTCAGAGCGGTAACGGTCAGGAAGCAGGGCCGGCAGGGCCTGCTTCAGAACGGTCTCGGCATTCAACTTCCGTTCGTCTTCCCACGAACGGCGGAATTTCTGCTGTACCCAGCTCCGGAAATCCTCCCATTTCTCCAGCGCTCTCAGCTCTTTCTCCCATTCGGCAATCCAGAAACTCGTTGAGAATCCCTGGGCCTCCAGGAGGCTGCGGAGGATCAGCCGGCTGATGGTGGAGAGTTCCGGATTCTGTGGGTCACAGTCTAAGAGATTGATGAAGAGGACTTTCACCCTGAACTCATGCTGCAGGTGTGGAAGGTAATTCTCCAGGCCGAATTTCCGGCAGAGGAACTCCTGAGAGCGGTGAATGCGCCCATCTGCATCCCTCAGCTCTCGATTCTCGAGAAGGTAACCCACGACCTTCAAAAAGTGGCTTTTACCGGAGCCAAAGAAACCGCTGACCCAAACGCAGGCCCGCTCGGTCGCGCCACGCTTTGTCTCAAGCAGGGTCTCTAAGACTTCCCGCAACGCTTGCCTGACTTTTTCGGTGGGAACGTATTCGTCCATCTCTCTCCAGACGCGGATCGGATCGTGGTCAGTAATTTTCACAACGCCTTCGATTTCGCGAAAGGGATCGCGCTCGAGAAGGTCCCGAATCCTCATCCCCCTCACCTCCAGTGGATGATCTCCCCCCGGTAGTAACCGCCGTATACCTCAGCAGGCCCGGCATCCAAAAAAGCACCAACGTCGACACCCGGATAAGCAATGACAAGGATGCTCCTGATTTTACCCTCAAGCTGAACCAGAAGGTGAGACGGTCGCATGAACGGATAGAGNACCCCGGTTCGAACGAGGAAAATGGCACTCTTNCCGGAGAAATTCTGGAACTGGAAATGGTTGATGACCGCTTNTGCCAGTTCCAGCGGGAGATACTGNGAGAGAAGGCTTTTGAGCTCACTCCGGTTGCGGNGCTGTTCTTCTTCCTGTAACCTCCCCCGCACCTCGTCCACACCGCAGCCAAAAAGGGACGCAATNGCCTTTTTCATCGCTTCGCTCAGGGAAATCACGGAAACCTGCCATCCCTGTTGCTGCAACCTCTCAGCNAGCAAGCGAAATTGCCTCAGCGCNTCCCTTTCTTCGCCCGGTGGGTATAGCACCCGAAAGAAAGGAATACCGTCCATCGGCACAAAGGTCCCCTCCGCAGTCTCGGTCAGGCGCTCCTCCAAATCACCCATCACTTCAGCCCAGGGCATTTTCCAACCACTCCCAAAGCACCAAAAATCTTGGCTGAAATTCGACAATACGACCTGATCGCTGATATGACCACCAGCCCCGTAACCGCCCCTCGACAAGGAGTTCTTCCATCTGTTGCCTGTTCACCTGCAAGAGCTCCCAGAGGGTCTGTTCTGCTGCGAACCAGAAGGAACCACCCCGCTCCCAGAACCAGAACCAGAAAAAGGCAAAGGGTTCGGGCAAAAGCCATAGCCTCTTCAGACCCTTCCCAGGACTTCGCTCCATCAGGCCGAAACGACGCAGAAGGGTCAGAAACCCCCTTGACCACCGCCGTCTCAGCTCCTCTGACCACTTCGCCAGTTCAGGATGGTGGGCGCTCAGCTCCTCGAGGTACGCTCTGACATCCTCCTTCGTCAACTGCCCTGGATTGCTGATTCGAGAAAGCACCAGATCACGGTAACACCGCTCAACCAAAGGATCGGTCACAACGAAGTAGGGGAAGAGCACCTGATTTTTTGCCACCTCAGAAACTCGACCTTTGAGGAAAAGGGCGATAAGGTCCGCAGGGGGCAACCCCGAATCTGAGAGGAAACGGCGGCGGAACGCATAGAGCATGTCCTTGACCATCCATCCGGAGGTCTTCCCCAGCAGATTTTCCCTCAACGCGCGCTTTGTCACCTCGTCGACGTCACCGAGCTCGGCAAACGCCAGCAACAGTCGCTTCATTTCCTCAAGCCCAAGACCACCGCGCTGCAGGTGAGCCTGGAACTTTACCGTCTCAGTCGACATCGCCCACCACCCCTCATTCCTGCAAAGCCTTGAAAAGACAGTCCTTCGGGTCGGAGTAGAAAGCCAGCTCGAGTCCTGGAAGAATTTCCGGCGGAATCTGGGGAATATCTCTGGCATTTGCAATTGGCACCAGAACACGACGGGCACCATTCTCGCGGGCCAGCTGCACACATTCTGCCAGATCGGTGACTGGCAATACACCACCCTGAACCGTTATCTCTCCCAACACCACTGTCCCGGGACGAACGGACTTACCAAGCAATGCGGAGAACAAGGCGATGAAAAATGCCGATGCCGTCTGGCTACCTTCCTTGGCCTGCATCAGGTTCACAACCTGGAAATGCACCTGCAGATCCTCCAGAGATTTGTCAATCGCAAACTTGTGCAGGTTTGCCCTCAAATAGTCATAGGCAGTCCTCACCGCCTGCTTCATGGCCGTGCCCACAGCCCCCGTCACCACGTAGCCATTACCCCTCATTAGTGCAACCTCAACCCGAAAGAGCGCATACCGGCCGCTTTCCAAATCCAGACCGACGGTGAAAATCGCCCCCGGCGGCAGCGGATCTGGTGGGATAACCGCTGTCTCTCCCTGTTCTGGCAGTGGGACGAATCGCTCTTCACCCGAAGCCTTATCCACAAAAAAGAGCGAAGTATTCCAGTACTCCACGCCACCCATGCGCCTCAGCTGTTCCTTAACCCGGCGGCGCAACTCCAGAGCCAGTGTGAGATACTCCTCCACTTCCCCCTTCGTCCAGCCACCATTAGGGTGCAGGAGCTTCAGCAAACCAGAAACCGTTTTGCGCACTGCCTTCTCGTCTCTTTTGTTCAGAGCGCTACCAAGGGAAAAATATGCATCGATGGCGTCGGCAAAACTGAACTTCCGGAGTTCCCGAAAGACCTCCGCAAGGTAATCAACAACCAGACCGTAATGGGTGGTGATGAGAGAGCTCGCCAGCTTGGGCATTTCCCAGCCCGGTAAATACCCGTGGAAACGATCAAGGAAGGCCAGATCCTGCATTTCCGCCGGGAAGGGGGTGAACAGGTGGCTCGTTCTCAACGCCGTTTCGACGTCTATGTTGATGTTACCAATGAACACCAGCGCAGCCAGAGCAGTGATTTCCTCCCGTCCCCGACTGAAGCTTCCCGACTCCATGTAATCCTTGAGCAAATTGATAGCCTGGGGATTCGCAAGGCGGGTCAGTCCGGCAACCTCGTCAAAAGCAACAACATCCCACAGTCCGACAAGCCCAACCCGACCACGGCCAACAAGGGAAAAGAAAAGGTTAGGAACGGTCACATCACCACCAGAAACCAGGATGGCGTAGGGAGAAACCTCACGGTACACGTAACTTTTGCCAGTTCCACGAGGACCAAACTCCACGAGATTGTAGTTATTCTCTACAAGTGGGATCAGCCGAACAAGGTAGAGCAGCTTCAGGCGGTGGGAAAGCACCGTCGGTTCCAGGCCAATACTCCGCAGAAGAAAATCAAGCCATTCATCGCGCAAGAACTCAACACGCTTTTCACAAAACTCCTGGAGCAAATTCCCCCCTGCAAGCTGGATAGGACGGAGTTCCTGAATGACGAACGGGCGAATTTCACCCTTGTGGGCCAGAGACGGGTCATAGACCAGGTCCACGACGGTCCAGATGCCACCACCAAGAAGCCGCTCATAGCGCATCGTCAGGTCCTCGCTGATATGAACCCGATCAATTTGTAGATTCGTCAGGCTTGCCCAGTATTTATTTTCCGTTTCGACCAGCCGAACCTTGACCTTGTCGATGACCCTGTGCATTCCCTGTTCTCTAACCCTTGCCTTAAACAGCTCTGCTTGATCCGGACGAACATAGTGTTCGGTTAGAATACGTTTGACCTCCTCAAGACCTCCTCTGACGACCTCCTCGTTATCGGATGCACAGTACTTCCCCAGCAGGTACTCGAGCACATAGGCAGGGACATTTATCTGCCCCTTCAACGAGTTGACCAAATCTTTCCGCACAACCCTCCCCGGGAAAAGCTGAACTGCTTTTCTGTCCAGAACATCCACCTTCCAATCACCCCAGAAGAATTTGTACGCTTAAGCGAGCTCTCCCCTAATGCTTATTCTAAGACTTGAAAAACACCGGGACAATGCATGCGAGTCGCAAAGATCACCAAACGAAGTTCTACAGGTAGTCCGGGATACTTTTATCTCCCCGAAGGAGTTTCTCGGCGAAATCCCGATACTCCTGGTAAAGTCCCTCCAGGACTTCATCCTCCCGGGGGAAATACACCCTGGCTATTTCTACTGGAGGAGGGGTCAGGCCCTGACCGAGGAGATAGAGGTGGTAAAGCCCTTGTTGGGGGGCAAAGGCGTCACCCTTCACCACCTGACAGGGTTTCTGGAGGACGTCACTCAGGTACTGGACAAAAGCCTCGCTCCGGGTGAAACCCCCGACAAGGCGAAGGGTCGGGCTTGCTATGCCCAGTGCTTCACAGGCATGGCGCAGCGAAAAGAGAAGGCTTCGCACAAAAGCAGCGTGAATTTCCATCCCGGTGGTTCCCTCGGTGAGACGAGTGACCATTGAGCGGACCCGTTCGTTACGATAGGGCACCCTTTCCCCATTGAGGTAAGGCCAGACCTGAACGGGAGTGTGGATGTAGCGAGAGAGGGCTTTTTCACCAGCTTGATAGTCTTCGCTTCCGAGAAATGTCCGCAGAGAGAACCGATGGACGTTCCCCAGGTTGAGAAGGGGAGCCACCACAATCCAGTCCCCTTCTTTCAAAAAGGCAAGAGAAAAGAGATCTCGATTAGTGGAACGCCCTGCCTGCACCACCGCCACCCAGCCGGTGGTGCCAAGATAACAATAGGCCTCACCAGGACTTCTCACTCCAGCCCCCAACGTCACCGCCCCCAGATCTCCGATGCCGTTGAAAACCGGAACCTCCAGATTCTGCTCTATACCAAGAAGTGGCAGAAGTTCTCTTCTCACCGTACCGATGACCTCGGTGGGCTGGGAAAGGGAAGGCAGGAAGGGCAAGAAGGGCTCGGTCTCTTCAATCCACTGCAGGGTGCGATAGTCCAGAAAGCCCGTGGTGGAGGCGTTGGTCAGGTCAGTAACCGATTGTCCGGTGAGGCAAAAGTTGAGGTAATCCTTGGCTCCGAAGATAAAAAAGCGAGCCCGCCGGAGGGCCCCGGAGGAGTAGAGCGCCATGGCCTTGGTAAAGGGCGTGAAGTCATCGAGCCGATTAGGGGTTTTCTCTTCCACCTGGATTCTGATTTTCTCAGGAAGAACGTAATCGCCCACGTCGGAATCGCTATATAAAGCAGCGTCCTGAAGAGGGTTTCCCTCTTCGTCAAGGAGGAGAAAAACCTGCATCTGCCCGGTGCCGATGACGGCAAGACGCTGAAACCGGACATTCCCAAGACACGCCCGAGCACCCCGAATAAAGCCCTCCCACCAGTCTCTGGGGTTCTGGGTGACTTTTCTCCCCACTACCCTGGTTTCCAGAGGATACGAAAAAGAGGCAAGAAGTGTCCCTTCTTCGGAAAAAAGCGCCACCTTGACCGCACTGGTCCCCACGTCGTAGGTCAAAATCGCCACCCTACAGCTCCTCCAGCTCTCGCAAAAAATCCCTCACGGGATGGCCGGCCATAATCCTTTCCAGAAGAGCGCTCCCCACCACCACTCCCGAAAAACTGAGATCCTTAAGTAAAGAAGCCTTCTTACGGTCGCCAATCCCAAATCCCGCAAAGACTGGAAGTCCTGGAAACATCTCCCTCACGGTGTTGAGGGCTCTTCTAATGAGCGGGAGAGGGGGAGAATCTCCCTCACCGGTCCTTTTCGTACTCACCCGGAAATAGATAAAGGGAGGACGTTCCCCCAAGAAAGGAAGAAGCGTCTTTGCCGTGCTCCGGACCGTCACCAGCGGAACAAGGGGAACGGCTAACCGATCCCTCAGGGCGAGGACTTTCTCATGGGGGCCCACAAGGATCAGACCCCCCGGACCCAGAGCATCGATATGGCGTTGAAATTCAATCACTCCAAACTCTTCAAGGTCATGCAGATACCCCATAAGGATGATTTTTCGGGTGTCTCTATCCCGTACCTGCTCCTCTAAGAGCCTCAAAACCCTTCCAAAACCAAAGCCAGACTCCCGCAGTTTCCGGTGGGCAGTACGAATCACCGCGCCATCAAGGTAGGGATTCCGGGAGGGAAGCCCCACCTCCACGAAGGGAAAGTTGGGATGGGAAAGAAAATCCAGAAGAAACTGCAGAGAGGTCCTTTCATCGGGAATGCCGGGTAGCAGGAAGGGGATTACCTGCATAATGCTAACGCCCTTCCCGAGAAGTGCGTAAAACAAGCGCCCCCACCAAAATCGCTCCGGTGAGGATGTCCTGGAGGAAATACGGAACGTTGAGGATGGTAAGACCGTTGGCCAGGACCCCCATGATGAGAGCTCCCACGAAAGTCCCCCAGACGTTTGCCTCTCCTTCCCGAAAGAGAGTGGTACCCAGAAAGGCAGCAGTATAGGAAGACATAAGGTATCCCCCGCCACCGGTGGGATGAGCAGAACCGAGTCTCGAAGCAAGCACAATTCCGGCAAGGCCGCTGTGCAGAGCTGCAAGGAAAAAGGCCACCACTTTCACCCGGGAAACCCGAACTCCAGAATACCAGGCGGCGATTTCGTTGCCTCCCACCGCGTAGATGGCTTTTCCCAAAGCAGTGCAGAGAAGAAGATAGGAAGACCAGAAAAGCAGGGCGAACATGAGGAGGCTGGAAAGCGGTATCCGTCCCAAGCTTCCTTGTCCCAAAACCATAAAACTCCTGGGGATACCTGAGAAAATGATTGTCCCCCCACTGTACCAGAAGGTGATACCTCCAAGGAGAGTGCCGGTAGCCAGGGTGGTAACAAAAGAAGGGAGGCGCAGGGTGGCCACCAGAAACCCGTTGAGCAACCCGAAACAGACGGTCAGAAAAAGGGCCACTGTTGTAGCCAGGAGAGGATGGCTTCCTGAAACCATCATTCCTGCGGCCACAACCCCGGCAAAGGAAACCATCGAAGAGAGCGAGAGGTCAAACTCTGCAATTGCCAGAATATAGGTGGCACCAATGGCGACCATCATGAGAATGGAAATCTGCTGAGTGATATTGATGAAGTTCCGGAGCGTGAAAAAGACCTCCCCTCGCAGCACGCTGAAGAGGATAAGTAAAGCAAAAAGCGCCAAAAGCGTTCCGTATCGCCGAAGAATGCCCCGCATGTCATCCCCCCTGGTAACAGAGCTGGAGAATTTTCTTCTTTTCTATCTCCACCCCTTCTAAAATTCCGGCTACCCTGCCCTCTCTAAGCACCATTACCCGATGAGGGGTGATTTCCAGGATCTCCTCAAGGTCTGAAGACGTAACAATGACCCCTTTGCCCTCCTGGGCAAGCTTCCGGATAAAGCGATAGAGCTCTCGCCGCGTTCCCACATCCACTCCCGTGGTGGGTTCATCAAGGAGAAAAAGTCCAAAATCCCGCAACAGCCACTTGGCCAGAACCACTTTCTGCTGGTTTCCTCCGCTTAAAAGCTGCACCGGATCGCTCAGGCTGTGGTAGCGAGTTCGAAGAAGTTCCAGAACTTTCTCGAGGAGTGGTTTAAACCTTTTTTCCTCAAAGTACCCCATAAACCCCCGATATTCCTGAAGGTGAGGCAATGCTGCATTCTCAAAAAGCGAGCTCCTGAGGATCAGTCCCTTGGCCCCCCGGTCCTCAGGAACAAGAGCAACCCCTGCTCTGATAGCCTCTTCAGGAGAGGCCGGAGCAAAGGGTCTGCCGTAGAGAAACACCCTTCCCCGCGTATACCTTCGAACCCCAAAGAGCACCTCCAGAAGCTCGGTTCTTCCCGCACCCTGTAGACCGTAGATTCCAAGAATTTCTCCCCGGGCAAGGGAAAAGGAAACGTCCTGCAGTTTCCTTCCATCGGAAAGAGACTGGACCTCAAGGATTTTCTCTCCCACAGGGAAAAGGAGGGCAGAAGACTCGAAGGCCCTTTTCGTCCCCACCATCTGGGCAATCAAATCCTCGGGAGAAAGACTATCAAGCGCTCCTTCGAAAACCTTTTCACCGTTACGCAAGACCACCACCCGGTGACAGATCGAAAAGATTTCCCCCAGGCGATGGGAAACGTAGAGCACGGCAACGCCCTGTAAGGCGACCTGGCGTACCATCCGAAGGACGGTTTCCACCTCTTCCTCCGGAAGGGCCGCAGTAGGCTCGTCAAGCACCAGGACTCTGGGCTTTTCCAAGAACGCCCGGATAATCTGAAGCATACAGCGTTCCGAGACCGAAAGGTCTCGGGCCGGGGTAGTGAGGCTCAGGGGAAACCCAAACTCACGGCAGAGTCTCTGAACCACCTCGCGCATAGCCTTTCGATCGAGTAACCCACCCCGGTGAGATACCCACCTTCCCAAAAAAACGTTGTCCACCGCGTCAAAGAAGGGAACCAGGTTTAGCTGCTGGTGGACGAAAGCAAGGCCGCATCGCGCGGCTTCCCTGGGGTGGTGGAAGGAAACCGTTCTTCCCTCCACAAGAATTTCACCCTCGTCCGGACGATAAATCCCTGCCAGGATTTTGACCAGGGTAGACTTCCCCGCTCCATTTTCCCCGACGAGTCCCACTACCTCGCCTTCCCCAAGGGCAAAAGAAACTCCCCGGAGGGCCTGAACCCCCGGGAAGCGCTTGCTGAGATAACGTACCTCTAAGACTTTTTGCCCAGCACCCATATTACTGGGTCAGAAACTGCTCCACGTTTTCTTTCGTCACCAGGGGACTGGGTGCGTAAAGAACTCGCTCGGTGACCTCCTCTCCGGCAAAAACCTTTTCCACCTGCTCGGCAAGGATTCGAGCAATGGTCACGAAGTCCTGCTTAACGGTAGCAATGATGGGTGAACCGTCCCGAATCATTTCCAGAGCCTGTCTGTTCCCATCGATACCGGTAACGATTACCTGACCCTCTTTGCCAGCTTCCCTGATCGCCAGTGCTGCTCCAATAGCCGGTTCGTCCCAGGCTGCCCAGATCGCGTTGATGTCAGGATGAGCAAGGAGGATGTTCTGTACCGCCCGCCGAGCGTCCTCAATAGGCCCCGGAACCTGCACCCAGTGTTCAGCAACCACCTCAATTCCTGGGGTATTCCTGACAATGGCATCGAAAATGACCTCGCGTTTCTGAACCCCGGGGTGGGCTGAGTGGTAGAGCTTGGCGATTTTCCCCTTACCCTGCAATTTATCGATGAGATAGGAAGTGATTTGCGCCGAAAGCACGTAGTTATTGGAAGTCACGTTGCAGACCATTCCCTCGATGTATCCGGCGTCACCCCCAAAAACGGGAATGCCAGCTTCGTTTGCCATTTCAATTTGCTTTTTGAACTGGTTAGGATCTCCCATTCCCATGACGATGGCATCAACCTTCTGGGCAATCACGTCTTCCCAGCGGTTCGCCAGAGCCCCAAAGTCTCCCTTGGTGTCGATGACCGTCACTTCCCACCCTTTTTCTCTGGCAAAGTTCACAAAGGCTTGAATCATCTCATTGGTGGTCACCGAAGCAAGGTAAGGGGTAAGGACGGCTATCCTCTTGGGAGCAGCAAAGAGGGGGTGAACCAGGACCAGTCCTGTAAGAGTAAGAACAATTCCCAAAAATAGCCATCTTTTCATACCGACACCTCCTCGTTTTTACACAATTGTATTATCCCTTTTCATCGACCGTCAATCCGGTGCGGGAAGGATGGATAGCGTCAACTTATCGTAGGGGAATTTCTCAAGTTCTCTCCACTCTTTTGCGCTCTCATCATGGGTTTCTCCTTTTCAATCCCACCTATTAAGAGGGTATGGTCACCTCATATTGCAGGAATCCAGGACGTACTCTGAGCCAGGACCTTGAGGGTCATGTGCGGATGGTCTCAGGGGAAAGGATGAAGGAAGGCTGACGGTGCACTCCTGGTTCTTGAGGAGGATGTCCCTCCCTGCTTTCTGGGAGGAGAGCTCTGGGTCCTCTCAAGGACCAGGGCTTTGAAGAAGGGTCAATC